>NYXM01000102.1 GCA_002685655.1 Planctomycetaceae bacterium | reverse complement strand
GCGGACTCGGGGCTTCGCGTGGTGCTCTATCCCCACGTGGGATTCTATGTCGCCCGGTTGGAAGACGGCTTGCGGATCGCCGAAAAAGTCGACCGGGAAAACGTTGGCACAGCCTTCAACCTGTGCCATTTTCTCAAGCTAGATGACGCGAGCAAACTTGAAGCGGCTTTGCAGCGGGCCATGCCACACTTGTTCTTGGTCAGTATCAACGGAGCGGATCAAGGCGATACGAAACGCATGGGATGGGATCGCCTGATCCAGACTTTGGACCGTGGCGATTTTCCGATGGACGAACTTCTGAAGACACTCAAACGCTTCGGTTACGACGGACCCATCGGTCTGCAATGCTACGCTGTCAAGGGTGATATTCGCGACAACTTGCGGCGTTCGATGGTTGCGTGGCGAAAGCTCACCGAATAGATGACACCCGCATGGTCGAACCACGCGCAAGGACTGCCCGATCAACAACTGTCGTCGTATTGTCGTTGTTCGCTCCAAGGTTGTGATTTTATAAGGTAGCAGGCACACTCCGTATACCGTCCGCCAGTCCCTTGTTCAAGACGTCTGGTTTTGGAATGGTCACGGCACACGGGCACGTGTTTAGCGTGCTCGTGAGATCCAACGCCGAAGGCGTTGCACATCGTAGCCCAGGGTCAGCGGCGCAGCCGCGCAACCCTGGGTAATGGGAAAGGAAAATACTTGCACGCTGAAGGCGTGCGACAATCCCGAGACGTGCAACGCCTTCAGCGTTGAATTGGTTCGTTCGATCTGCTGCAATTTCGCGATCGCCAACGCTGCGTTTGACTCGTCATAAGCCATGCTCCAATCCTGCGCAAGCTTGCTGCCATCAGGCCATGCTTAAACGCTAAATAGGAACACACACGGAGTGTGCCTACTATGGCGACAACGCGAATCCAGATGAATTCACAGCTTCTCCACGGACTTCATAGTCGCCAAGTTCGCGTAGCGAACAACGACTAAAACTGATGTGTCAGTTGGCTACACAACGACGTCGTTCTCGCAGGTTGCCTCAGGTTGCAAAGCCGCCAAAAGCATATATATTAAGTTGTGTTTGAATAGAATCAGGATCGCAGTTAAGACGGAGATGCGAGATGATCGAACTGGGAATGCACACGGACAACTGGCGCGTGCTTAGCGGCAATCTGCAGAATGCCGTGGAATCGGCTGTCAAATACGGGCTGTCGCATATCGAATTCGGAGTGATCCATGGGCAGTATTTCGTCCACGGATTGGGCTATGACCCATCGGTCTCGCTGCAATCGAATCCGCGGGCGCTGAAGCGTTATCTCGACGAGCACGGTTTGAAAGTCTCTCAGATCGACGGCGCGTTCCCGATGATGGGACCTGATGGATCGACATTCGGAGTGCAGTACGTTCAACAGGCGATCCGGTTTGCCGCCGAGATTGGCTGCCCCATCGTCGATACTACCGACGGGGCGACAAAGCCGGCGGGTTATTCCGACGACGAGATTTTTCGGATCACTTGCGAGAACTACAAGCAGTGCCTCGCTTGGGCCGAGGACTACGACATCGTTATCAACGTCGAAACGCATGGGCCCTATACGAACAACGCCGATTTCCTGGAGAGGTTGTTTACGCATTTCGATTCAGAGAATTTGCGGTTCAATTTCGACACGGGCAACTCGTTCATCTCTGGCAACGATCCGCTGGAGTACTTGCAACGCTTTCGCAAGTACCTTTCGCACGCTCACATCAAGGACGTCAGTCAAGAGCTGACCGCGGCAGCCCGTGGAGAAGAGACGGGGATTGCTTGCAGCGAGGTGCCGATCGGCGGCGGCGTCAATGCCGAGAACATCAAGCGTTGTGTCGAGTATTTGAAGGAAACGGACTGGAGTGGCGTGTTGTCGGTGGAATGCCACGGATCTGATGACAACATCCGCGATAGTATCGAGTTTCTTCGTGGCCTGTTGGCGTGACGTCGGAGGTCCTGCTATGCGCGCGTATCTGATGACGCTGGCTGTGGTCGCAGCGATGGTTTCCGCGGCATTCGGTGACGAGGTGAAACCGATCCAAGTTCTGCTGGTCACCGGGGTCGATCACCCGGCTCACAACTGGAACAAGACGACACCGACGATTTGCGAACTGTTGGAGAAAGATAAACAGTTCGCTGTGCGGGTCGTCAAGGATCCCAATCAATTGGCGTCGGCGGACATCTTCGACTTTGATGTGGTGTTCCTGCATTTCCGGAATGACAAGCCACTCGCTCGAGAACAACAGGCGCGAACGAACCTGTCCAAATTCGTCAAACAAGGCGGAGGCTTGGTCGCTTTGCATTTTGCCTGCGGAGCGTTTGGGGATTGGCCCGAGTTTCGCAACCTTGTGGGTAAGATCTGGGATGGCAAGAACACGCACGACCCTCGCGGACTGTTCACTGTCAAGATTACCGAATCGGAACATCCCATCACTCGAGGAATAAGCGATTTCCAAACAGACGACGAACTCTACATTGGTCTGGTTGGCGAGCGGCCAGTGCAACTTCTGGCCACCGCTCGATCGAAGCTAACCGGCAGAGACCATCCGATGGCTTTTGCGTTTCAGTATGGCAGCGGGCGCGTGTTCCAAACGCCGTTGGGGCATGACGTGAAAGCGATCCGAACGCCCAGCACGGCTGAGCTGATTCGGCGCGGATGCGCTTGGGTGGCAGGCGTCGATCCGTGACAGGCAGTATGAGGAAGGCCCCTAAAATGGGCGACGAGGTTACCTGCACCTCTCCCGCTTGCGAAGGTCGTGCAGTTTTTAAGTGTTATTTCTTAGCTGATTTACGAACATCCTCACTCTCCCTTTGGGAGAGTCGGGCCGTCAGGCCCGGAGAGGGTCGCTTGCGTCGCTAACCCACATTGTAATTGCGCATGACCCTCTCCCGTGGCTGAAACCGCGACCTCTCCCAAGGGAGAGGTGACGTGATGTGAAAACCCGTGCAAGCCAACAAGTTGAAGCTGGACGAATTCTTTGCGGGAGAAGTGACGGATTCGAGAAACCTACAGCCAATTGGTTGCATCAAGATAAGTGCCATTCAATCACTGTGAAACAGCCTGATCGGTGCGCACCGGCAGAGCTGGTGGATGACGAAGAAAGCCAATTGAGCAGGTTCCTTTGTCCTGACGATTCAAGAGAAGAGTCATCTTATGCCTGGCAAACGAAAGCTGCTGGTCCTCGTCTTAGCGTTTGTTGGGACGGCGGTTCTTGGCTATACGCTTGGCAGGCGGGACCAAGGAGCCTGGGGGCAACAGAAAAGTAAGTCTCCTGCCAGCGGTGACGGGCCCACGTACACGACCACTGTCGAAGGTCCACAGTACTTGCGCCAGAGCCCGGCAGCCATCGCCAAGAACCGTACAGAGACGGACTTTGACCTGGGGGACAGTCATGTTTCCAAGCTCCTGACCTATCCCCCTGGCGGCAAGGGCGTGCGAACACCTCTGGATCTGTGGCGCTATGCGGGCAAGAGCGGCTCATCGTATGAATCGCCCACTCTGGGGATGCCCTTTGACCAGTGGGTCAGATTGAATCAAGCACAGAAGCCCCAGTTGATGGCTGACGTGCACGCTTACATGCAACAGCGCTACGACTTCTCGGGCGAGGCGATCACGGGCGAGGTGATGTCAGGCGGCAAACCGATCATGAAGGGTCCGGTAAGCCGACTTCCGCAAGGAGCTGCCTCGTTCGAACAGTTGGGGCAGATGAGCCCTGTGGACATCAAGCGCAAAGACCTCTTTCCGTACAAACCGCTGGCGCATCCGTTAGCCACCACCGCACACATGGTCTTCCCCGATTCTTGGGTCGCGGCCCATCCCGAACACGAGCGGTTCGACGTGGGCTTCGACATCCCCGACGCCTACCTGCCAGAGTTCCCGCCGCCGATGTTCCTGACGACGCACAAAGAGCTAGGAGACGTAACTCGAGGGCAAGAGATTACTCTGGGCAACTATTTTGAAATCTTCGACGGCCTGTTGACCCCTGAGCAAATGGAAGGCCTCAAAGAACTGTTGCGACCGACGCCGACAACCTGGTTCAACCAGACGATCCACCGAGTGACGGTTTCGCCCAGTGCCGGCGTGGCGTGCCTGTCGTGCCACGTCAACGGCCATACCAACGGAGCTTTCGAGTTGGCACCCGATACGCGACCGAACCAGTCCCGGTTGCGCGTCGACACTCCCACAATGCGGGGCAACTACAACTTGATGCAACTCGCCTCGAAACGGTCCATCCGCAGCATGGACCACTTTTCTGAGGTGGAGGAGTATTTTGATGGCGACCCCGGTATGCAGCAAGCCATCGGCCCGCGAGGCGTGCAGCGTCCAGTCACCAACCGCATGGGCGACTTCAACGCCATACTCGACTTGCCACCCGCTCCGAAGCTGGGACCGTTAATGCGATTGACTCCTGAAAAGGCCACAAGGGCCGAATTGCGAGGCGAACAGCTCTTCTTCGGCAAGGCCCAGTGTGTCCTCTGCCATTCCGGACCAGCCTTCGTCGACGACTACATGCATGATCTCAAGGTCGAGCGTTTCTATACTGGACGGCCGGAAGGTCCGATCAAGACCTTTCCTTTGCGCGGCATCAAAGACACGCCACCATACTTGCACGATGGTCGCTTGATGACACTGCACGACGCGGTGGAGTTTTTCAATCTGGTCCTCCAACTGAAGCTGACTGTCCAAGAGAAACAAGACCTGGTGGC
Organism: Planctomycetaceae bacterium; assembly: GCA_002685655.1. Next base: position 8,273 of record NYXM01000102.1, on the reverse strand, counting down.
CTACATGCTGTGCCTGTAGAACGTAGCGTGACCATTCAACCCGCTCGACTGAAAACCATGCGAACTCGATTCAGAATTATTGAGCCCTGGATTCTTCCAGCAGTAGCTTGGCTGTTCCTTTGTATCGCCATCGATGCTGCGCCGCCTCCGTCGTCTGAGAGTCATCCCGTACTGTCACCAACGGAGGCCCTGGAAACATTTCACCTGCCGGAGGGTTTCGAAATCCGGCTTGTCGCCGCCGAGCCCGATTTGGTCAACCCGATGACCATGGCGTTGGACGAACAGGGCCGAATCTACGCCAGCCTGGCCCACACCTACCGTTACGGTGCCAAAGGTGCTCCCGTCAGCTCGCCATCGAATCCCGTTGTCCGACTCGAGTTGAATGCCGATGGTCGCGTCGCTCGGCGAACGGAAGTCGCCGTTGGCTTCGTTGATCCCGTGATGGGTCTGACCGTTCGTAATGGTCGACTCTGGGCGACGAACCTCAATCAGGTTTTCACGGCCGAACTGGACGAAGACGGCCGAGCGGCCAAACGGCAGACAATTGTGCAAGATGCCGAAACTCCATGGAATCCTTTCGGCATGTACCGCGTTACTATTGGCCCGGACGGGCTGGTTTATCTCTGCGTGGGAGATCATCCCACGAAGTTGTCCGGCCCAAACAACAAGGTCTCCGTGCGCGGCAACACTGGCGCGGTTTTTCGGTTCAAGCCCGATGGTTCTGATATCGAGCTACTCGTTCAAGGAATGCGTGCGCCGTTTTCGTTTGATATCGACCCCTTTGGCCAGTTGTGGGTGCTTTCCAACGGCGAGGGTAATCCTAACCGTTTGATCCACGCGATCCCCGGCGCCGACTACCATTTTCAAACGCGCCCAGTCGACTGGCCCTGGCTGGCCGGCAAGCATCCATTGGCACCGCCCGTTTGGGAGAATCCGCCGGGGGCTCATACCACGGTCTTGGCATACTACTCGTCGGCCTTCCCCGAACAGTTCTGGGGAAACCTGCTGGTTCCCAACTGGGGAGTTCACGGGTTTCCATCGGCCAATCACGTGATCCTGCGACATGTGGTAGACAAGCGCGGAAACCTGATCGAAAGCGAGCCGTTCTTAACCACCACCGATCCACGCTTCCGGCCCACGCAGATCACCTTGGCTCCCGACGGCAACCTCTACGTACTCGATTGGTACGGAATGGACGACGAGAACGACCTGACCGGCCGCTTGTACAAGATCTCGTACGTTGGCAAAGATGCCGCGACGCAACCGGCTTCCGCCGCAAGCGCGATGAATACCGGACTGGCCAGCCGGCATCACTTGACGCGTCAGACTGCACGGAATGAGCTGCTGGCCACCGGGCCGGCCGCCGCGGAAAAACTCGTCCAGCACCTCACACAGCCAAACGCGTTGGGGGCATCCGAAGCGCTGTGGACACTCCGGCAAAGCGCATGGCCGAATGCTTCGACCTTCATGGAAGAAGGACTGGAACATCCGGACTGGCGTGTGCGACGATTGGCGATTCAACTCTTGCGCGAGCAAGACGAGCGCCCGGCGAAACTCGAACAACTCGTCGATGACCCCGATCCGGCGGTTCAGTTGGAAGCCGCCATCGGCCTGACAACGAAGACTGAGCGGCTACGTGCCGTGGCAAATGCGCTTCGGGGAGGAGCAACCGCGTCGCCGCGGCTTCGTTACCGCGCCGCACTCGAAGTCGCTCGCCTCGGAAACTCGACCGATTTCGAAAACCTCCTGACGGACAGAGACTCCGATGTCCGCTTGGCCGGATTGATCGCATTGGACGAGGCCTTCCATGAAGATGTGCGGGCCGAAGCTGCCCGCAAGGCACTTGTCGGATTGATTTCTGAACCGCGCGGAGCGCCGTTGGCAGAATTACTCGCCGCCGCGGAACGTTGGCCTCACGCGAGTTTCAAGCAACCCGTCATCTCGGCACTGAAGCGAGATCTCTCGGCCGAAGAGACGATTCGCGGTGTGGCCGTTCTTCGTCGTCTGACGCCAACGTCAACACGGGACGCCTGGGGTGACATGCTGGACCGTTTCTGGAGCAGAATGGCCGAGGGAGAGGTACCGCTGGTCACACGCGACGAAAAACTCGGCACATTGGATCTCTTGGCTGTGGACCAACCAGGACCTGATACCGTTGTCGTCCTTGGCCGACTCATGCGAGATGAATACGCTGAAGTCCGCTCCGAGGCGCACCGCGTGCTCACCATGATCGGTGCCGGCGATCAGGCCTGCATCGAATTGGGCTGGAAGTTACTCGGCGACAATGACGCGCCGCTGGAGCACAGGCTCGAAACCATCGTCAGCCTTTCCCAGATCGAAAAGGAGCTGTCGAGGCAGGCGTGGTTGGAACTGTGCGGCTCGCCCTCACGGAAGCTCGCGTTGGTCGCGCTGCGGTGTCTGCGTAATCACACGGACCGTACCGCTGTTGCCGAGTTATTAAAGACGGCCGAGGCTGGACTGACGGCGCGCGGCGCCGACTTTGAGGCTGCACTGGGATTACGCGAGCAGTCTGTGGCAGCCTCGCCCGGTTCGCAGCAGATTCTGGCACAGCTGTACGCCGCGGAAAAGGATCCGGCAGTGGCTCGCCGAAAAAGCAGTCTTCGGGCGCGGTTGATTGAGCAGCAAAACCAGGGCGACCCGCTTTTGGGACGGCTGGTGTTTCGTAGCCAGGTGTGCCACCGCTGCCATCGATTCGGCGGACAAGCTGAGTTTGCGGGACCCCCTCTCGATGGCGTGGCCGCCACGAACCCCGTTGAATACCTGATCGACTCGATCTTGTATCCAAGCAAAGCGATCAAGACCGGCTTTATGCTGGAGTTGATCGTCACGCAACAGGGTCGAATGCTCGTGGGCGGCGTAGCGCGCCAAGGCGACGAACTGATCGTCACGTCGCCTTCTGGAATAATCGACCGAGTTCAGTTGGGGGATGTCGAACAGCGACGGCGCATGAATCGATCGCTCATGCCTGAATCGCTCGAAATCACGATGTCCGAGCCAGAGTTGCTCGACCTGATTGCCTACCTCGCCACTCTGCGTGAGGGCCCTGGATCATGAAACGAAAGGCTGCACGCAAGAACATTGCTCGCAAGTTCGGCAGATCAAGAACGAGTAGAACGATGAGTCGGCGATACGTCATCAGCTTGTTGAGTCCCCTCGTCTTGTCGGTGTTGCTCGCGCCTGCGCAGAGTGCTGACAGGGACGATTCGATCGCCCTGCTCAAGTCGCTGAAAGCGGAGCATCCGCGATTATTGTTCACCAAAGAGATGGAGCGGTCTGTGCGAGACGCCGCAGAGTCCGATCAGTTGCTGCAGCGTCTGGTGAAGCAGAACACCGTCAATGCAGAAGCGATGCTGTCGAGCAGTCCGATCCGCTATGAGATTCCCGACGGGAAGCGACTCTTGGCGCAATCGCGGAAGTGCATTGAACGTGTAACAACACTGGCGATGGCCTATCGTTGGACAGACGACAAGAGGTTTGCCGAAGCTGCCGTTGGCGAGATGCTGATAGCCACTCGTTTCAAAGACTGGAACCCGTCTCATTTTCTTGACACGGCAGAGATGACGACTGCCCTAGCCATTGGCTACGACTGGCTGTACGACGTCATTAGCTCAGACGACGGCAAGTCAATTCGCGAGGCAATCGTCCGACTTGGATTGAATGAGGGTATCAAGATCTATACCAACAGTGGATGGTGGACGACGGGCAACAACAATTGGAACGAGGTCTGCAACAGCGGGATGCTTATGGGGGCTCTCGCCATTGCGGAAGGCGAAGCCGAACTTGCAGCGAGAATCATCCATTTCGCTAGAAAGAGTATCCCGCGCGGCCTGAGCGTTTATCCACCTGACGGTGCTTATCCCGAGGGGCCGACCTATTGGCAATACGGAACGACCTACACATGCCTCACAATCAAGGCGCTTTCGACTGCCCTGGACAACGACCTCGGCATTTCGAGATCACCCGGCTTGGAAGTGACTGGTGACTATAGGATGCACACGTTGGGGCCGAACAACCTGTACTTCAATTATGCCGACGCCGGTTCGAATTCACGCCCCGCCGCAGCAATGTGGGTCTTGGCGCAGAAATATGACAACACCTCCTATTCGCGTTGGCACGTCGGGCGTCTGCAGAGTATTTTCACGGCCTCGTTAGACGATATCAAAGCACGTCGTCTCGATCGTTTCTTTCCTCTGGAGATCGCTTTCTATCAGCGTCCAAAGGACGACGATGCCCAAACACCACTCGATGCATTGTTCCGCGGCCGCCAGGATGTGGTCACCATGCGGAGCGATTGGAATGACAAGAGTGCCGTCTACGTTGGGTTTAAGGCAGGCGACAATCAAACCAATCACGGCCATCTGGATATCGGCTCGTTCGTCTTGGATGCTGGAGGTGTTCGCTGGGCGACTGACCTCGGGTCGGACAACTACAATCTCCGGGGCTATTTCGGTCGACAGCGATGGTCTTACTATCGTTTGAACAATCGTAGCCACAACACGCTCGTGGTAGATGACAAGCTGCAGAACTCAAAGGCCGTTTGCCGCATCGTCGCATTCAGTTCAAACGAAGATCGCGCGACGGCGATTGTCGACATGACGGATGCCTACGCTGGGCAGGTCGAGTCGGCAAGAAGGGGCATCGAGCTCGTCAATCGCCGCGCCATCCATGTTCGCGACGAACTGTCAGGTGTCTTGGGTGAAGTCCGGTGGGGCATGGTGACTCCAGCCACGATCACGCTCCGCGGCGCTAAGGCCATCCTCAAGCAACGCGACAAGACACTGGTCGTGGAGCTGCTGTCGCCGCCGGGCGCCGAATTCGAAGTGGTCTCGACAGATCCCCCAACAACCACCGAGCGATCCAATCGAGGAACTCGGATGTTGGCCGTTCGAACCCACGCCGATCGTAACGATCGCGTTGCGATCAGTGTCGTGATGCAATTGGAAGGCGATCCGAGCGTCACAACCGATACTTTCAGCCAGTCGCTCGCATCGTGGCCGCGCGGAGGCACGGCTGACAAAAGCCCATGAGACAAGATAACGTCTGGTCTCGATTTCTAAAGAGTTGATCACGGAAGACCATACCAGCAATGAGCATCCAAAGCCGACAAACGCTGACTGACTTCGCCGACTGGATCGTCGAGCGTGATGAACACGCCTCCAGCCATCTGCATCTGCTGGGCGAAGCCGAGGCGGCGCTGGCGGGCGAGTGCGACCGTGCTGGTGACGGCCGCCTGATTCTTGCCGACAAACTTGACCGCTGGCGCTATCATCTGCTGAATCAAGGTCTGCAGACGCTTGCTCCGACAGACCGAGCCCTCATTGACGTATTGGATCTGACAGCAAACGAACTGGCGGGCCGTCCAGCACGGGCGCCTCGATCTCCGCGAGCAGCGATTCAGGTAGTGTCGCCATCCGAGACATCTTGGCCCCAAACGGTTGATTTTGAACTGACGGAACTGGAAGATTCACTTCGTTCCGATGTTCCGCTGGAAGAACTCACGCGTTTGGCAACCAGCCTTACCGTCGAACATTTCAGTGGTCCTCACCGGTGTGAGCCGCGTCGATCACCGGCCGTGGCGAACGAATTCCCAGGCCAGCCTCGACGGAAGGGTGCGAGGCAGATGGTGCTTTACGCACCGCTTTACCTGTCCAACTTCTGCACAAACCATTGTTTGTACTGTGGGTTTCGCTATCCGAATGAACTCCAGCGTGAGCATCTTGCCAAACAGGAAGCACTTAGTCAGGCGCAAGTTCTGTGGAAGCGCGGCATACGAAGACTCGTGTTGGTGGCGGGAGACTTTCCCAAATTGACCACGACCGAATACTTTGCTGAAATCATTCGGGATCTGAAAGCCGCAGGATTCGACGTGACCATCGAACTCGCTGCACAAAGTACAGCGTCGTATGCTGAATTGGTTCTCGCCGGCGCCCGTGGCGTCACCCTGTACCAGGAAACATACGATGAACGCCTTTACGCTCGCTACCATCCGCGAGGAAGCAAGAAGGCGTTCGATTGGCGGTTAGAGGCACCCGAGCGTGCTGCCGAGGCAGGAATGGCTCGCTTGGGACTGGGTGTCCTTTTAGGACTAAGTGACCCGGCGCAGGATGTCCTTTCGATGGTTCGACACGGACTGTATTTGCAAACTCGCTTTCCCGATGTCCGTCTGGCATTCAGTCTACCCAGAATCCATAAAGCCCCCGACGGATTCGAATCGTCATTCCGCGTGGACGACGAGACTTTTATCCGGCTCTATTGCATCCTTCGACTGGCTTTCCCTCAAGCCCATTTGGTTCTCTCCACACGGGAATCGCCTGCCTTGCGGAATCGGCTGGCGTCGATTTGTATCACTCAGATGAGTGCCGGCAGCTCCACGGCCCCAGGCGGATACCAAATAGAACAGACCGACCAAAGCCACCGACAGCAGTTTCCCGTCACTGACGACCGCAGTCCAGCGGAAGTGGAGCAGGGCCTGCGCGATGTCGGGTTTGACGTTTGTTGGGAATAAGGATGTTGGGAATAAGGATGTTCGAAATAGAAATTGTCAGCATGAGGTTTATGGATCGTATTTTTGACATCAGTTCTTTCACCCTAAAGATCGTATCGCTCTTAGGTTGTCGGTTTGCAGCGGTTTCTACATCCTGTCACCTCTCCCTTGGGAGAGGTCGCGGCTTCAGCCGCGGGAGAGGGGTTTTTTCGCGTTTCACAAAGTGCGAGTTTTACGGCGGCGAGTTTTACGGCCAACACCTCTCCCTTGGGAGAAGTGACAGGATCTTGGCTCTTGAAAGGCCATTACTAGAAATGTGACGGCAGCTGCTCTGTTCGGCTGGCGCAATTCATGGAGACGGATGAATGAGATTCTCAACACTATGCATTCTATTTTTGGCGGTAGCCGTGACGGCTTGTTCGATGCGGGCGGCCTCGGCTGACGAGGCAGTTGTTGAAGACAAGATCCGAGTCTTATTAGTGACCGGGGGACACGGCTTTGCAGAAGAACCGTTTTACGCCCTATTCGATGCGATCCCAGATATTACGTACACCAAGGCTGTCTTCCCGGCGGCCGGCGAATTGCTCACTCCCAAACTGGCCAAGGACTACGACGTCATCGTTTTCTACGACATGTGGGCCAAGGGAATCACGTCGCAGCAGCAAGAAGCCTTTGTCGCGTTGCTGCAGTCTGGTGTCGGCGTCGTGGCGCTGCATCACACGTTAGCGGCCCACGCGAACTGGCCTGAGTACGCCAAGATCATCGGCGGCAAGTACCATCTTAAAGACCAGGTTGTGAACGGCAAAACGATCGCCAAATCGGGCTTTCTGCACGATCAAGACATCCAGGTAAAGGTAGCCGATCACGACCATCCGATCGTAAGTGGCCTGCAGGATTTCGAGATTCACGATGAAACCTACCGCGACTACGACACCGACCCGAAGGCCAAAGTCCTGTTGACGACAAGCAACGCCACCAGCGACCCCGAACTCGCGTGGGTCACATCGTACGGCAACAGTCGTGTGTTTTATCTCCAGCTGGGTCACGACAAAAACGCTTACCAACACGCGACATACCGTCAGTTGGTCGCTCGCGGAATCCGCTGGTCCGCCGGCCGCCCCACGGATCCAACGGTCGCCACCGCCGCTCTATTCAATGGAAAGGACCTGAGCGGTTGGAAAGCGGAAGGCGACGCTCGCTGGGAAGTCAAGGACGGCATCCTGATCGGTCGGCAGGGCCCGAACAACGAGCCCGGCGATCTGCTCACCACACAGTCATACGATGACTTCGAACTCAAGGTCACGTTCAAGGTCGAGTGGCCTGCAAACACGGGTGTCTGGTATCGATACCAGTCCGCCAAGAAGGCCTTCCAGGCCGATGTCCTCGAATACAAGAAACCGTTCGCGCTAACGGGCAGCCTCTACTGCACAGGTAAGATGTTTTTGGCGGTCAACACCGACGCGACGCTGGTCAACCGTGAAGGCTGGAACACTCTCTTGATTCGTGCGGTGGGCAACCGTCACATGATTTTCCTTAACGGCAAGAAGGTGGCTGACGTGCGCGACGACACCTCCGACCACGGCCGCATCGGTTTCCAGGTCCACGCCGGCGCCCAGTTCGAGCCAATGCGCGTGCTGGTGAAAGAGGTGGTTTTGAGACGGATCTGACAACCCAGGGCCAGCGCGCACTCTAGGCGAAATGGGCTAGCGCGGTAAGCGTAATTTTGAGACGATCTTTCGTGTTCGATTTTCAACACGAAAGGATTGTC
>NYXM01000101.1 GCA_002685655.1 Planctomycetaceae bacterium | reverse complement strand
GGACTCGCCACCGACGTTCTTTGCTCATGCCAGTGACGATCGGATCAGTTCAGAGAACAGCATCACGATGTATTTGGCACTGAAGAAGGCCAAAGTGCCAGCAGAGCTACACATCTACGCCAGCGGAGGGCATGGCTTCGGGTTGAGACCGTCGGAACATCCAGCATCGACATGGCCACAGCGTTGCAAAGAGTGGATGCGGAGTCGAGGACTGCTGAAGAAGAAGTAAGAAAGTGGCCAGTGAACAATCTATTCAAATGCGGACCCATGGTCGGGATTCTAACGGAACGTTCCGTCCGAATGACTTAGCCGCGTGCTCGATCCCTGTCTGGCTGGGCAGTTTGGCTTGAAATCGTGTTCGTCACGGGGAATTCGAGCAGACACTCTGTCTTGATTTCGTACGCCGTTCCCGGACGACTCAAAATTTCCTGGAATTCTTGGCCCTCCTGGCTGATCGCTCTCGCTCAGTGGGTATCGAAACGACCGTGGCGAAAACGGTCATCACAACCACTCAGAGCAAGGAGACCAGACATGAGCAAAAGCCAATACCCAGGACGTCGCCCAACCAAGCCCCCGACCGTCGCTCAGGCCATCGACCAACTGAACGAGCATACGGATAAATGGATTCGTCGCTACGAGGAATCATGGTTCGACCGAGACGGGATACCGGCGATCGAGTTCGGGTTCAGAGCTGCTGGTGATCTCGACAAGATTCTAGAGCTTTGTGACTACGCAATCGAAGCCGTTGCCCACCTATCGAAACTCGCGAAGGAGGCGGAGAGCAAACTGGCTGAGGTGAAGAAGGAAGCCGAGAAGCGGATTAAGCAGAGGTCGAGCGACGGGTGAGAAATGCCAACGCATCAACCCCTGCGGCCGGGGCTTGTTGCTTGGGTTTTGCCACATTTTGAACGGTCGCCCTTTATCAGGATGGAGACAGTTGGTTTGACTGACTTGCCCTGCGAAGTGAATGTGGTGAGACCTTGGCACAGGGGCACGTCACGACGGGGGTGGACTGTACCAAGGATCAACAGAAAGGTATCACCAAAGGTATCACCAACAGAAAAAGGACTTGCACGCGTCAAGTTGCAAGTCCTTTTATTTAAACACTTTAACAGCAGTGGGCGTTACTGGATTCGAACCAGTGACCTCTGCGGTGTGAACACAGCGCTCTAACCAACTGAGCTAAACGCCCTTCGATTCAATTTGTCGAATCACCAATGTACAAAACCTGACAAGGGCTGAATAGAAGCCGCGCTGAGGCGAATTCTGTTCAGCCCTTGCCTGTTGTGAATTGCGGTTGGAAAAACGTGACCTATTTCTCCGATACCGGTTTCGGGATGTCGCCCGTCGGGATTTGTGGTTCCGCCGGCGGCGGCTCGAATTTCGGCGCGGTCGGTTCGTCGTGGTCGTCGTAGTCGCTTTGTGAACTCGAATAGGAAGGCTTTGACGTGCTGCCCATGTTCGTGTAGTCGAAGGTCGACTGGATATCTGTCAGACCGCTGCGGAATTCGTGGTAGCTCTTGCCCAGTGAACGGGCGACTTCCGGTAGTCGTTTGCCAAACAGAAGGACGGCGACAACGCCGACCAAGGCCAATTCTTGAAATCCTAGTCCAAACATGATGGGAGTTCTCTCATGCAGGGTGGTTCTTCGTGGCAGGGTGCAATGGCCGCCTGCTGTAAGCGGATTGCATTCGATTAGAGACGATCATCGAGACCAAAGACCTAAGCGTCCTTGCTGGGCTTTTCATCGATGGCCGAATCCAATTCGTCTTCGATTCCCTGTACACCCTTCTTGAATTCGACGACACCTCGACCCATCGAGCGCATCACACTTGGCAACCGGTGGCCAAAGAAAAGAACCGCGATTCCTGCGATAATCAGAAGTTCGATGTGACCTGGCATTCCGAAGAAGCCGAACAGAACTGCATTGGACATCAACATGGTAAACGCTCTCGCACTAAAAGGTGGGATGTTGGGCACTAGCACGCAATCGACCGGCGAAAGCGGGAAACTTCCCTGGAAGGGCGTCTCCAGAACCAACGTGCGCGCTGTTTGCACTTCCGCACAAACGTACCCTCTGTTGCTCTCAATTCTAACGCCAGCGTTCCGCTTGTCAAACACAAATGGGGCTTTGCAGGCAACATCGCCAACCACATAAGCCACTTGATAGACAAAGCTTGCGCAGTCTGACCCGTGTGAGTAGGAGCTGAAGTGGTCAAGTCCCAGCCATTTCACAAAGAGTGTGACGGTTGTGCCAGACGTGCCAAAGGCAGCGACACATCACGACGGACAGTACCACAGTACGGTTCCGCTTGGGCAGTACAGTCACTGTTTCAGGGGTGATTATGGTTTAGCCGCTTCATCAAACAACGGCAAATACCGGTAGTAGACCTCCAAACACAGTGCCCCCATGGCCGTACTGTACACCCTACCGCCGTACCCGCCCCAAACGGTATCTGGGTCCCAACTGCCGCCGAGTTGCCCGTGGCGGCGTTGCGAACTAAGGAGTTGGTCCTGCAGGGCTTCGTTCCATCGCTCCCAATCAGGGTCCTGACCGTGAAACAAAGTCAGCGTCGCATAGTACCAGTAGTAGAGATTCACTCGACCCGTCCCAGGCAACTCGCGGTGGATCAGGTCCGTCGCTTCGTCGACGCTTGCTTGTGTCGGTGTCATGCGCAGAAAATAACGGCACGCCATGGCTTCGGCGGTCATCGTCCGGGACGGACGCTCGCCGGCACGATAGGCGGCCAATCCACCATGCGGTCCGGTACGTGCTCGTCGCAAAAAACGCAGCATACCGTCGCGCGTCTCACTCGGAATTTCGATACCGGCAAGTTCGGCGCTGCGAAGCGCCATGACTTGCCAACCGAACTGACTCATGTCCCCTTCGTCCCCAGGCTGATATCGCCAGCCGCCGAGCGAAGGATGCTGTGAGTTGCGGATATACCGTGTGGCTTGTACGAGAAATGGCATTAAGCGATGGTCGCCCGTCATGACGTACGCTTCGCCGAGCGCCAAGGCGGCAATCCCATGACAGTACATCCTGGCGAAGAGTCTCGCATCGCCATACAGGTTTCCGTTATCGGCCTGGCTTCGCAAAAGAAACTCGAGGCCATGTTGGACGTTCTCTCGGTACGTGCCCTCCAGGTGCGTATGCCCGGCCGCCAGGAAGGCCAACAGCACAAGCCCCGTGATCCCCGTGTCTGCGTCCGTACCGGCGGCTTGGCGATCGTGACCCAACGTCTGGGATTCAATACCGCCGTCAAATTGGTTTGCATCCCAGCGGCCGTCGGCCGATTGTGCGGACGCAAGCCATGACAGCGCATCATCAACCGCGCCTTCGGAATGCTCGTTTCCACCAAACTGTTGTGCCATACGAAGTCGATTCTCAGGGTTGCGCATCTGATAGAGCTTGGGGACTGGCAGGCCATCTCCGGGACGACGTCGAGCGGGGCCCGCGACAACCGGGGTTGGCATAACCGTTGCTTCAACCAGCGGCACGGGAGTTCCGTCCTGAATCACAGAAATCGGCGCCGCGTTGTTTTGCAAATCCGCTGCGTTGTCGGTGGCTTCCATTTGGTCGAACGCTCCACGGGCAGTCTGCGCAGAATCTGCTTCGATGGGTACGTCGATCAGACGCTGGATTTGCTGGCCGTCGGGACCGACTTCGTCGTGTCGTGGCGAATCGGTGGAATCGTTGGGCGTTGGACTTTGGTCGACCACCGCTCGTGGCAATTCTGGCCCAGTCGGTTCCGGCCGAGCATTGGGCGTCGCAACTACGGACGGTTCGTCGCTGGTCGAATCAATCTCCACCTTCGGGATTTCAGCGGGCATCAGCGGGGACGTTTCAACGGGCGCCGCTGCGGGAAGTGGTCGCTCTGGTTCGGGAGTTTCGATATCTTGTGGCGCGGGGGGCGACTCGAAATTCGGCTTCGTCACGGTGATCGCCGTGGTTGGTTCTTGAAAACTGGTCAGCAAACGCTCAGGCGCTTCAATCTCGGCTGGACTGGCCGCTTCGCTTGCGAGACGGTCCCATGGTTGCAGTGCGTCGGCAGGAGCTTGCGTGAACTTCGTATCGCGGTCCGCGGCAATCACTGCCAATTGCATAACCTCTTCCCGCGTCTGGTGTCCCGCATCAAATATCAGTTTGGTACCGTAGGCGTACCCCATGAACAGCACGTGCGCGAACACGGAAAGCACGACGCATTTTGAAAGCGGCTGCGCGTGTCCCCAGCGAGTCCGAGTCACGATCAACAGTGCCAATGTGAGGACGGCCAGACCGCCCCACAACATCAGCCCCAAGGTACGAGCCGACAACCAGGCGTCTCCGAGGCTACCGACCAGGATGATTGCGTTCATGCTTCTTATCTCGACGTTGCCGCAAGCGTGCTACACTCGCTCAATGGCTCGTGAGGCGGTGCCTCTGACCGATACGAGCTATCGCTCGGTAGTGGCAACTCGCTCCGCGACCCACCTGCGGTAGGTGCCCGTCGCTGAAAACTCGACTCATTTGTAAAGGCAGAGCTGATACACGTGCTGTGTCAATTTTTGATTTTAGGGTTGAAGAAGAATGGTCGTCTGGCGAGATAGTCGTTGATCGCTCCGCAACCAAAGCGTTTCGTTCGCAGAGCGAACCACGACAATCAGGCTCGACAACCCTAATTCTTGGTCTTGATAGAGCACTAGCTTGCTCGGTCCTGAAGGTTCTGATCCAAAATGTCTCCACTAACCCGATCACCGTGTTTCCCTTTGCGCCAAACGCACCGAGATGCCCATGTCTTGAATCCCAGCGCGGCGGCAGGCACCTAACACAGACGCCACGTTCTGAAATTCACCCGTTGCGTCACCGCGTACCACCACGCCCAGCTGTGCGTATTCGCCCCGGGCGGACGACAGCCGCTCGACGAGCTGTTCGACCGTCACTTCCATCCGATCCAGCGAAATGCTGCCATCTCGGTAAACGTTGATAACGCGTCTTTCTGGTGCTGGCGAGAGCGCTTTCAAGTCAGCGACTTGCGGGACCTGCAACGCGATCTTCCGCTCCAGTTCTGTGAACTTGGTACCAGCCATGAAAAAGATGATGAGCAAGAACACCACGTCGATCATGGGAGTCAGATTCAGCGACGGTTGTTCGTCGGATTGAGTTGTCTTTATCGGCATCGTCTTTCACATCCTTCCCTGGCAAGGCTGGCAATCCATCGGCTGATGTCCCGGCCCCTGCCTGGTCATGCTATGCGGCTTTCGTACGAGATTTGGTTTTTGGTTCCCCTTCTCGGTTTCGTGTCTCGGCAGAAATGAGTCCGACCACTTTCTGACCAAGTGTATCGATGTCAATGATCAGCCGGTCGACACGGCCCACGAAGAACAGATAGGCGATCAGTGCGGGAATCGCGACGGTGAGTCCCGCCGCCGTCGTCAACAAGGCCTGGCTAATCCCGGCCGCCAGCAACTCGGGACGCCCCATGGCATCCGCGGTGGCGATGGAATTAAAGGCGCGAATCATCCCCAGCACGGTGCCCAGCAGCCCGAGCAATGGGCAGATGGTCGAGATTCCATTGAACAAACGAATGTACTTCCTCAGGCCGTGCGTCATCCGCTCGCCTTCGTCGATGATTGCCTGCTCGATTTCGACGGCGGGTCGGCCCCACTTATTGATGGCGGCCGCAAAGACATCCGAGACCGGACTGCGATTCTTTTCACACCGTTCTAAGGCCGTTTCCCGATCAAGCTGTTTGGTACGTAGCTGTTCGATGAATTTGCGGACAAACGGCCCTGGTATTACGCGGCCGCGTCGCAAGCTAATGGCGCGTTCAAATACGAAGACCAACAGAACGAACGAACAGAACGCGATCGGCAGCATCAACGGCCCACCGTCTCGAATCACTTGCAGCAGGCTTTTGGTGGGGATGGGATTCTCTGCAGCCAACGGCACCGCGAGTTGCTCAGTGGCGGCTGCCGAGGTTGTGACATTGGACGGCGGATCGGGCACCTGAGCGGAAACCCAGGGCGCGTACAGCAGACCGCAGAACACCATGCCCAGACATACTCTTGACATCACGGTGCATGGTCCTCGGCGTAGGCGATTCGAGTGCCTGCATCGCCCGGTGCACATTATTGGCTTATCCCTCTCGGGGATCAGTGATCGCGTCCACATGGATTCCTCAACTTTCTAATACGTCACAGGTTTCGATCGCTACTCTGCGCGGTTCTTTGTCGCGATTCGCAGACGCCGCATCGCCTCGGCGGCAAATCGACTTTCTGGATAGTCGCTGCGCAATTGCGAATAGAGCTGCTGAGCTTCCTTCCATTGATCATTCAGTTCATGGCACTTGGCAGCCTGCAATAGCGCCGCCGCTTGCCACCGAGGCAGAGCGTAGAGTGCATCGACCCGGTAATAGGCACGGATCGCGTCGTTGTAGTTTGATTGATGAAAATACGTCTCGCCGATCATCCACTGCGCCATGGCGGCAGTCTCGGTACGCCGCGCCTGGGGCGCGTCGATTACTCGGCGGAATGATTGCCTGGCCATGGAAAAATGGGCCTGGCTGTGCAGGCAACGTCCGATCAAGTAGTCCACCTCGAACTGCAAACTGAAATCTGGAAATCGGTCGCGAATTCCTTGCGCCATCTCCAATGCGTCCGCCCATTTTCGGCGGTGCACGGCGATCTGGGCGCGACGCAAGGGAATCATCGCCTGATATTCCTTGTGTGAATCGGTTGCCGTGAATTGTTGTTGTGCCAACATCGCGTCAGCCTGCTCGTAATGGGCCAGATGGAATTGCGATTCCGCCGACCAGAACGATGCGGCACTCGCCAGATCAGATTGTGGGTATTCTTCGACGATGCGCTGGTAACTCCGCAACGACGCGAGCCACTCTCCCGCATCGACGGCAAGCTTGCCTTGCAGATAAAGTGCGTGACAGACAATCCGGCTGATGTCGGTCGTAGTTGTGGTGGAATCGCGTTGCGTGTCGTGTGGTCTCTGATGGTCACGAGTCGAATTGCGTGCCACGCCGAACAGCAGTTCGTCGAGCCAATAGTTTGCCTGTGTCACGTCATTTCGTTCGGCGGCATTTCGGGCAAGACGAAACATCGCGTCGACCCACAACGGGCTACGCTGATGTTCTTTGACGAGCTGCACGAACCGAAGATCGGCTTGAGTTTGGTCGCCAGTTTCCAACAGCAGCCACGCGAGTTGATAGAGCGCGCCGTCTCGTTGCTCGAACACAGCGTCCTGCCGGACAAGCTGCTCCAGCCGCTCACAAGCTTGCTGGCGATGTCCTTGATCTGCCAGGATGCGCGCCGCGGCAAACAGAGCCGAGGACGCCGGTTCGCACATCGGGTCGTATTCGTAGATCTGCTGGTAGCTCGCCAGCGCAGCATTCGGCTGTTCGTCGGCCTCAAACGCGCGGCCTTGTAAAAGCAGCGTGTTGGTTGCCACGTGTGGGGGCGGAGAGAGCGCCAACAATCGCGAGCTTGTTTGGGCGGCCTCGAGAAACCGACCACGATCGAATTGTGACCGAGCAAGCCCGGTCAAGGCCTTGAAGATCCGAGTGTGCGAGAACACCTTGGCAGGTTGAGGCTCGAGGCCGTCAGCCACCTCATCGGCAGCTGTTCCACTATCAGCTGCCTCGTCGCGGGTAGCCGTTACGCCGTCGGCAAGGAATCTGTAAAGTGGCTCGGCAACATCGTGCATCCCCTGGGCAAGGGCAAGATCCGCGAGGAACATGCCCGTCGTCTGCAAAGCGACAGACTCGGGATGACGATTTCGAAACCAATCGAATGACTCGGCCGCGGAGTACCACTGGCCGGTCTCGCCCAATGCCACGATTAGCTTCGCATGACAGTCCACACTGTCCGCACCGCGAGGATGCGCGGCGACATAGGCGCGCAGCGGGTCAATGGCCTGTTCATAACGCCCCAGCGCCATCAGCGCGGAGGCTCTCGCGACACGGAGGCCATCGTTCAGTGCCGCCACATCGTGACCGTCGATTTCCATGGCGGGCAGCACGCGCAGAACGTCTGCCGGTCGCCCGGCACCCAGATAGGCAATCGCCAGATAATAACGGTTGGTGGATTGATGCGAGGCGTTTTTGTGTTCCGCGCTGTGCGGTGCTTCGCCTGACACAACGTCCATTTCTAGCAGCCGCTCGAACATTCTCGCCGCCATCGCGAAATCCCGCTCTTTCAACAACGCTCGTCCTTGATGCTGCCGAACGTCATCGGCAAGGCTGCTCAGCGGAAATCGATCAAAGAACCGTTGGACCATTTCGTGCACCCCAGGCAGGTTGCCACCTTCCCAAGCCAAAAGCACGAGAATCTGCCCGGCGTCGTCCGACCAGTCGGCCGGCGGATCAAGTTCGAAGACGGTCGTATAGTGTTCTTTCGCCTCGTCCCTGCGACCGCTCTTGCGGAGCGCTTCGGCCAACGCGAACCTCCTCCCAGGTGCCAGTCGATGCGCCGGTGAATCCTCCAGACCTTCCTGCAACGCTTGCGCTGCGGCCAGCCAGTTTTGCTGGCGGAGGCGAGACATTCCCAGCCAGTATTGGGTCTCGAAAAGCAAATCACCGTCGAGCGTCGCGGCAAGATGTTCAAGTATCAGTTCCGCCTTGTCGTATCCCGCTTGCCGGTACTGCAGCATGGCGATCCGAAACTGCGCTTGTTGCGAATATCGACTGGCAGGTTCAACTGCCTGGCCATAGAGACGCATCGCTTCCTCGGCATTGCCAAGCAGTTCGTGGGCCTGCGCCAAGCCAAAGCGACACTGTGAGTCCAACCGACTGACTGTTTCGCGCTGCAGCACTTCTGAAAACATGACTACTGCCGTTTGTCCGTCGCGGTCAATCAGCGCTATCTCACCCAGGTACGCCATCACGTATGGGCTTAAAGCATCGTCTGGATATCGTTGGCGGAATGCTTCGAGTTCAGTCCGAGCGGCCACATGGTCTGCGGCATGGAAGGCAGATTCGGCAGCACGGAACTCTGCCTGACGCGTATAGCGATGATCGTCGGTCTGTCGCAAGAATTGGTTGAGATGTTTGCGTGCTTCGGGATAACGTCGCAACTGAACGAGTGATTCGCCCAATAGGTAACGTGCATCCGCGGAACGAGGATCGTCGGGGTGATCGTTGAGAAACGCAGCCAGTTCGGTCGCCGCCGGTGCCCATCGCTTGCGAGAAAACTGACGTGACGCGACGCGAAAGTCATCGTCTGCCACGTCAGCCGAGGCGATTGTCGTCGCCACGAACCACACGACAAACGTCAGCATTTTCCGCGACCAGTACATCCTTGTACCTGCCCCCAGGTTGTTTTGAGTCAAGTTTTCAGCGACGTGCACCGACCGCAGGTTGGTCGGGGAGCGAGTCGCCACTACCGAGCGATAGCTCGCGTCGGTCTGAGGCACAGCCTCGCTAGACTAATGCGCTTTCATGATTATCGATCGACCTTGGTGACGACGTTCACCATTTCCGGCGAGAACTTTCCCGCTAGCGGTGCTTCTTGGCGGTCGCGGCGGTAGCAATTCCACTGCCAACCAGACAGAATGGCCGGTATAGATCGCCCAGGTGAATCAGATTCGCCTGCCTTTGGCTTCCACGGGCATCATGCGTGGAGCGCATGGTCTCACACTGGCGCGATTACAACCTTCATGCCCCAGGCAACACGAAATACTGAGAATGAGAAACGCCCCGCCAACGAAATGTCAGCGGGGCGTGATTCGATTTTCAGTGTGATTCGAGGGGATCAGAAATTGTCAGGGCGTTGTGGACGTTGGGGGCGTCCACCTTCGCCGCCTTGCCCACCCGCACCGGGCCGACCGCGGCCACCTGCGCCTCCACGTCCACCTTGACTGCGACTAAATCGTTGAGCCATCTGTTCGAGCTCTGCTTTGTCGATCGCGCCGTCTTTATTTTGATCCGCAAATTCCATCATTCGTTGACGATCCTCAGGAAGCTCGTCCTTGGTGATCTTGCCGTCTTTGTTCTTGTCCAGGGCCAGCAAGCGCTGGATAAAATCAGCACCGCCACCACGGCTGCCACCCGGACCCCCACGACCGCCTTCGCCGCCGCGTGGAGGTCGCGGCAGTTCGTCCATGGAAAGGGAACCGTCTTTGTTGCGATCGAGTTTCATCAAGGCGGCGGCGGCGTTCTTGATCTCGTCGGCCGACAAAGTGCCGTTCTTGTCGGCATCCAAGATTGCCATGAGCGGGTGGACGGGGGGCGCACCGCGCTGGCCACTGGCGCCGCGCTGGCCACTGGCACCACGCTGGCCGCCGGCACCGCGCTGACCACTGGCACCGCGCTGTCCTTCACCACGGCGCTGGCCTTCGCCGCCTGGTCGTTGAGCTATCGAAACTGTGGCGATCAACAATACCATCGCCAATGTCGAAACACATGTACTGATCTTCATTCGATTCACTCCTGTGTGTTCTGTGGAATCGGCTTCTGCGAAACCGATATGCCGTGCTGCCTGACCGCCATTGGCGGCACGTCGTTTTTGATCGGCACGACGACTAAGTATCGTTCGAGGAATTACTGTCCCTTAGTCGCCTTTCGCTCCGCGAAAGGAACGTGCTTTCGCGGAGCGAAAGACGACAATAAAAGATCGAACACTGCTAAGTAAACACCGTAACTTGGCGAATGTTTCGGTCCGGTTCGAAATCGTCCATAATCGGGGCGGCCCCTGCTCGCAAACGCGAGACCGTGCAAATACCCTAATTCCAGCCCCTCCGGTTGTGGCAGGCACCGGTTGTGGCAGGGAGTTACGCAAGATCAAGATGGAGACAGCAGTGGTCTCCCGACCCTGCCACGCGTCGCGACGGAAGGTCTCCCTTCCTGAGCGCGAGATGAAACACCAGGTTGCGAGCTGCCGACCTTCAGTCGACGTCGCGTCCCTGTCCGGAAACGGGCCACAGCAGGGGAGACCGGGCCACAGCGGTGCAGCGCCGGCGATCGGCCCTATTTCAGCGACTGCAAGTAGGCCAAAAGATCGCGCAGGTGGTCGGCCTGCATGTTCTGGTCGAGCCCTGCGGGCATGATCGAAACGCCATTGGGCCGCATCTCCTCAATCGCATCTCGCAACACCTGCACCTCTGCCTGGTCCGTCGTGCGGACAAAGACCGCCCGTGCCGTTTCACGCGTGATCAGACCCGATATCACTTTCCCGGCCGTGGTAATCAGTGTGAAACCTTCGAAGCCTCGCGCCTGTGACGAACTGGGATAGACGATCGCCTCGAGCAAATCTCGGTCATTGCGTCGCCCACCGATGGTCGACAGGTCTGGACCGACTTTCCCGCCTTGACCTTGGACCTGATGGCACGTGAAGCAGGCCGCGTGCCGGCCATAGAAGACATGCTTACCCTGCTCTGGATCGCCACCGCGCAGCGAACGTTGCAGGCCTGCCAATCGCTGAGCTTGTTCGGTCGTCGTCGCCTTCAACTTTGCCAATAACGGTTCGGCCGCAGTTCGAACGTCGTCGGAGTACGATCCTAGCAGACTTTTGATCCGGTCCACCGAAACGCTGGCCAGCCCTGGCGACTTCAGCAGCGCAATCGCTAATGCATTTCCAACCCGATCGTCATTGCTCTTGTCCTCGAACGCGCCCAACAACGCCGGCAGTTCCAACGCGCCAGCCCGGCCCACTATTTGTGTGACGTCGTCGACTTGTGGTGAACTGAGGTTTGCCGCGCCGATACATCTCGCGGCGGCGAGTTGCCGCAGCGGGGGGACGTTCGACCCCAGTTGATCAGTCAACAGCCTAAAATGATCTGCAGCCAACGGTTCGCCACGGTGCGAAAGAACATCGAGCGCGGCGATCCGCAAATCGATCGGTCGCGTACCATCGGCGGCAATCCGTTGAAGTTGCTGTCCGACATCTTCCAACCCTGTCGCGGCGATGGTCTTCACCGCCTGTTCGACCAACAACGGGTCACCCAATGTCAAGGCCGCGCGGACTTGCGTCCCCCAAGCTGTTGGCAATTCGGCCAATCCAGTCTGCGCGATGACTTCCAAAACTTGCCGTTTTCGCGAGGCTGGTGTCGCTTCGTCTGCCAGCGATTTTGCGATAAGCTGCTGAATCGCCGGGTTTTGCTCGAACGCCAACAGCGAGCCGCTCAACACGGATTGTTCGGCAGACGACAGATCGACAGTTCCCAACATTCGACCCGCGACCTGCACGATCTCGTCTCCCCATGTCGGATGCCGAGCGACGATTTCAAGCGATGTGTTTCGCAGCTCCAGATCGTCTGTCTCCAGGAGCCCGGCCACCATTTCGCGAGTCAGCGGTTGGCTGTCCATCTGATCCAGTGCGATCAACGCCGCGCGCCGAACACGCGGGTTGTCGCTGGCAAGCGCTTTGGCTGTTGCGTCGGCGCGACCGATTTCGATCAAGGCAAAAATCAATGCGTGCTCTTCGACACGGTTCACCTGGCCGCGGAGCGCATCAAGCAACGGGTTGACAGCAGAGGCTGAACCGATGCGACCGAGCGCTGTAGCCGCCTCGCGGCGAATGGCGGGATCGTCGTCTATCAACAACGCGCACAGCGCCGGCACTGCCGCTTGATCGCGGAGGATTCCCAAGGCGGTCGTGGCGGCCAGGCGGATCGAAGATCCGTCACACGCAAGTTGTTCGCGCAAGACCAGGCGAGCCCGTTCGTTGGCAATGCGCCCCAGTCCCCAGACAGGTAACACCTGTAGTTCGTCATGCAGTTTGCGGTCGTCGGCAGACGCCAGTGACGCACTCAACACGTCAACGCTCGCACTGCCGCGGCGCACGAACTCTCTCAAGGCACGATCGCGCACCGCCCAGCGTCGATCCTGAATCAGGTTCGAAAGTTGCGCCATCGTCTGCGTACGCCACACAATGTCGGCGCCGCGTGGATTCTTGTCTGCAAGGCCTTTCCGCCGAACCCGGTAGATCGCGCCCAAGACATTCGGTTTAGCGATCTGCGAGGTGGGACAGCCGATGCGGAACCAACCGCCAGTATCAATTACCAACAGGCTGCCGTCAGCGTCTTCCAAAACGTCAGTGGGGTGAAAGTCGCCAAATGTGGATGTCAAGAAATCTTCAGCTTCGGCGTAAAACGTCGAACCATCACGTTGGAGGTGCACGCGTTTCACTTTATGTGTGTTGAATTCGGTCACGAACAGGTTGCCGTGAAACGACTCACCCAGCTGCGTGCCGCGATAACGGGTCATGCCTGAAACAGCGACGTGCCCAAAATTGTGCACCGGTGGCAACAGGTCACCTGTACGGCGAAACTCGTCAACGACCTTGGGCTGATCGTGACGCGGGTAAACGCCACCGTGCATCCAATGCACCAGGCAATCACCACGTTGACGAAACATGATATTGACGGTGCCGAGCATTTCGCCGGTCGGTAGAAAGTCGATTTCGACGGGATTATCCATTCCGCCGCCGCAGTGGATCTGAACGTCGCTGCCATCGGATTTGCACGAAAATATTCGCGCCGCCTTTCCGGCGCTGGTGACTTGATCTTGTTCGTCGCGAAACTCGTGGCCATGGCGGCCTTCACACCAGTAGATCCGACCACAAGGTCCAAGAAAACAGCCATGAACATCCGCGCCGTTGCCAGAATAGCCAAAGTCCGAGACGATCTTGCTCCGCAGATCCGCGACGCCGTCGTAGTCCGTGTCTTCGAATCGCCAAATGGCACCGGACGAAGCCACCAACAGCGCACCCTCGTGCCACAGCGCGCCCATGGGAAACGTCATCTTGTCTGCAAAGATGGTGCTCTTGTCGAACACTCCATCGTGGTCTGTGTCCTCCAGCATCCGTACAAAGTTGGGCAGTTGTTCTTCCAGATCCGGGCGGCGCAGGTTCTCCCCGGCGGCTTCGGCAACAAACAGTCGACCACGATCGTCAAATCCGGCCATCATGGGATGTTTGACCAATGGTGGCGCCGCGGCCAGCTCGATCGTATAACCGCCAGGAACGGTGATCGGCGGCGCTTGGAACGCGTCACCGGCCCAGCCCAGCCGTGGCACTGCGGAGGTGGCTATTCCCAAGACAATCGTCCAGGCCGAAAGCGTCAAAAACTGCCGTGTCATCGATAAGCTCCCTGATTCATGCGATTTCGGCGCGGGTGTTAACGCGGGCCTGCACCCGCCCCGCAAACGTTACAGTGTGCGGCATCCGCCGCAAACGGTCAAGAAAATTTACGAGCCGGTTCGGGGATGGCAATGATCTGTACACGAACCGCCTCGATGACCTCTCCGCCGTTGACGCCCATTGCCAAGACCCCAGGTGCCGATTTAGAGTGTGACTAGGCTGCGCCAAAGTTAGTATTGCTTGAGCTGGGCGATCGTTCGGGTTTTGTTTACGCTTTTCTATTCCGACAGGGCGATGCGACGCTGAG
>NYXM01000100.1 GCA_002685655.1 Planctomycetaceae bacterium | reverse complement strand
TGCCCTACTGCCGCCGCAAGCACCTAGAAACGGTAGCACTGATAGCGGCCCATTTCCCTGGATTCCACCGATTTAATACCGTTCCGGGAATCGCTGACTAGAAGCGGCACTTGATTGACATAGGGTTCGCAACGAGCATCCCGCAGATTCGGCAAAAGGCAGTTAGTTTGGATCTGACGGGTCCCCTAAGTGTAGTTTGACATGCTCTACGAGTGACGTAGCCTTTCCAACGGACTGAATCCTTCTTCCAGGAAGACAACAATGAAGCCATATCAACGTGCGATGGCCACGATGATAATCGGGCAGATCGTCAGCCTAGCATGTGGCTTGTGGATTAGTGAGCAGTTTTCAAGGTCTACGCTTGACGGTGAAACGACCGAAGCTCCAGCTACGTCACACGAAACGTTGTCTGCGCAGACGAACTCAGAACTGCTGATTGGGCGAGGTCTTGCATTAATCTGGATTGGCGGGCTCCAAGCGGGTGTCGCGTATTTGGTGGTTACTCAGCTACGCAATGAAACGTCAAAGGGGCACAACGAGTCAGAAATGCAGGTCTTGCATCGCGAGAAGGACCTTGTGAGGACGCGCAATGCAATTATCTTCGGTCTCGCAAAGCTCGCTGACTATCGCGATCGCGAGACGGGACAACACCTCGAACGCATCGCGCTCTACTCCACCTGTCTTGCATCTGCTTTGCGGAGCGAACTCCAGTACAGAGACTCTGTATCCGCTTCCTTTGTAAAGCTAATCGGAATCAGCTCCGTCCTCCACGACATCGGTAAGGTTGCGATAGAAGATGCGATATTACTCAAGGCAGGGGCGTTGGACACAGAGGAACGCGAACGAATGCAACAGCATGCGGAAGTTGGTGCTGAGTGCATCCGCGAGATTGAGCAGCGTCTCGGGAGCTGTAACTTTCTCACTATGGCGCGCGAAATCGCGCAGTGCCATCACGAAAAATGGGATGGCCAAGGTTATCCATGTGGCATTAGCAGAGAACAGATTCCTCTGGCTGGTCGCATCGTAGCAATCGCGGATGTCTATGATGCGCTTACCTCTAAACGTGTCTACAAGGACCCTTACCCCCACGAGAAATGTGTCGAAATCATTTCCGAGGCGAGTGGAACACAATTCGACCCGCGCATCGTCGAAGTATTCCTTCAAGCCGCACCACAGTTTCAGAAAATCGCTCAGCGATTTAGCGATCGTCCGGAACAGTCGTCAAGTTCCACACGGCAGAATCCAGTCGCCGGCGCTTTGACGGATCAACTCATTACGTCACTTCTTGAGCAAGACGAGCCTGCCGATGCGTTCACGGTGAGGCCCTAACTACTTTGTGGAGAGGATAGAATGATCGTCGAAAGAATCCAATCGAAACGCATCACAGAAGCCTCCCTCATCGTGGTTTGCGGGGCACTCACGTTGATGCTCTACCTTGCCGTCGGCCATAAGCTGGTTGTCCTGAACCTCTTTTACCTCCCGATTGTATTGGCCGCATTCTATCTCGGACGGCAGCGGGCAGGCATTTTTGCTTTCTTTTCGGTATTACTCGCAACGATGGTAGCGGCGGCCGACTTGAGCAGTTTCTTGGGAGAGCCCTCGCATTTGATGATTGGCGTTTCCCTAATCGTCTGGGCAGCCGTTATGGGACTGAATGCGTTGTTCGTTGGAACGCTGAGTGACGAACGGGTGCGTAAGATCGACGAGCTACATGATGCCTATTTGGGTGTCGTTGAAGTGCTTGCTCAGTACTTAAAGGGTGCAGATCCGAGTATGAACGACAGGTCGAAGCGAATCACAATGATCAGCCGAGACGTAGCTCGACAGATGCGGTTATCGGAACGCGAAATCGATGACATCCGTGTAGCGGCTTTGTTGGAGGATATTGACAACATTGAGGTCACCGCCCGGGTTATTCACCGAGCTGTTGACGATTTGCAGAACTCACAAGCCCTCGAACCGAACACGTTCCATGGCGGCGACTTGGTCCAGTCCCTTGGGGGCGTGTTGACGAGTGCCTTACCCTTGCTAGTGGGTCGCCCGGATGGGCTCGATGTTTCGTACAACAACGATCCGGAGCAACGTGACGAGCCTATTGGTGCGGCCATTATTCGTGCCGTGCGAGAGTACGACGCTTTAACATCTCGCGCTGACCAGCCGCTTGCGCCACTAGAGGCGATTAAGGCCATGCAAGTCGAGCTGGACGGCGATTACCATCCAGGCGTGCTTGGCGTCCTCGAGCAGCTCACTCAGAAACCTGCTTACACGGTTGGTCAGAGATTGGAGTCGATTGAGACTCTTATTTGCTCAAGTGAATGATCAAATGGTGACCACCGGCAAAGCCGTCTCGCTTTAAAGTCTTCCTCGTTTCAAGAGTTAAGCAGTGTTCGATCTCTTATAGTCGTCTTTCGCGGAGCGAAAGACGACTATCGAACAGTACTAACCCACAATTCAGCCCGCGATTGCGATTGGGGGCAGGTGTCGGCGGTGTCCTAGCGTACAATGCCTACGACATGCGCAATCGTCCAACCTGCCCCGGCCAAGAGATGGATCCACCCACAAAGAGGCCCACAATTCAATTCAGTTTGCGCGAGCTGGTGGCAATTGTCGCTGGCTGTGCCGCAATTTTTGCGGCCTTCAACTACCGCGACTTTCTGGCATTTGCCGTGGTCAGCGGCGTCTTGGCTGGCTGGTCCAGCCGCGTCGCATTGATTCCGTTACGGTGGACACTGGTCGGCTGCTTGGGAGGCTGCAGCGTGTTCTGCGTCGGCTTGCTCTGTGTCGATCTGGCTTTGGAACGAAGCGACTTGGCGCGCGATCCGGTGGCGGAATCGCTGGCATTCCTGGCACCATTTTTCGCCGTATTCGGCCTCGCATTCGCCGCGATGGGCATCCTCATGGCGATTGTTCGATATGCCACCGGCAAACCAAAGCGACGGAGGTGATGCCCTTGCCGCCGTTGTTACGCAGCGGCCCGCGAAACGGCCAACGATGCGAAGTTTTCGGCGATCCCGACGGCATCGATTCCCAACTCCTTGTATCGGTTAACCGATTCGAGCGTCTCTTCTTCGGACGTCGCGCGAACATCCCGGACGATGATCGCTGCGTCCAACGGACAGGCGTCATCTCCCTGGAAACAGCTCCGCCCGTCTTCGCAGGGCACGCCAACATCGACGAGTACGAGATCGAATGTATCGCCGGCTTGGCCGAGGATCTCGTTGACCGCGTCGCTGTCGAGCGTCAAACCTTGTCGCGCGGCGTTGTTGGAGAGCGGTATCAGCGTTACGTTGTCGGCAATCGAAGCAACGGCGGCTTCGGACAACGATGTTCTTCCGTTCAAGGTTTCGTGCCAACTGCGTGCGAAATCGAGTCCCAGCGCTGTACCCAATTGCGGCGACCGCAGGTTGGCGTCCAACAACGCGACTTTCGCACCGGCCGCAGCCGCAGCGCGAGCCAGACAGATGGCTAACGTCGTGCAGCCCTCGCCTTGACGTGTCGCAGAGACTCCCAAGACTCGCAGGCCCTCTAGGCTGGCGTCGTGGAGCTTCTCGCCGGCGTGACGAAAATACTCACTTTCGGATTCATACAACTGATCGACGTTGCTTGGCCACAGGAAACGGTCCACCTCCCAGGCCGGCTTTAGTTTCTGCTTCGCGACATCGGGTTCCTCGGCCTTCGCATCCATCGCCACTCCGGCAACGTCCTTGTCGATGTTGGCGATCGAAGAGCCCAACAGAGGATTCTCCGTATCAGTTAGTTCTTCATCCACCACCGCGGGTACGACGATCGGCGGGCTGACATCGGTTTCAGCCTCATCTCTGTCTTCAACCGGCGAAGTTGGTTCCGGTTGTGTTTCTGTTTCGGTGTTTGATTCGAGGGATTCCGTCTCCGTCACCGTCGGCGGCTCATCAACCGCCGGATGAATCGTTGGCCATTGAAAATCGGACGATGCCACCAGGACCGAACTATCGGCCAACACTGAGAGGCCCTCTCCAAGGTCCAACTCATTTGTGGCATACGCGGGCGATGGCGCGAGCGGCTGTTCGATGGCTGGCTCAACGCTCGTTTCAACATCCGTTGGCTGTGGCTGTGCAGAACGCGCTGTGGCGAAATTGATATGTGGTCGAGGCACAGGCGCATGAGAAGCGATGGGCAGGGACCCGGGTGGCAACGCGTTATCTCGCATGTCGAGATGGGGCAATGGAACGTCGACTTGCTGTTCGACGGCCTGCTCCCTCTGGACGGGATGCTCCAGTTGCTGACCGATTGCGGGCGGCACGTGCGGATGCTGGGGTGGCGTGTGTTGACCTTGCGCCGCTGGCGAAGTCGGCTGCGTTGCTGCCTGAGGCATGTACGTTCGCGCCGGCAATGGTGGCGATGGACCTACGCCAGCAACTTGTGGTGTGGCAGAAGGCGGCATTGCCGCCGGCCCGTCGACACGGATGTGTTTTTGTGGCATCGAACCAAATACAGCGTTCACGTTACTATCGGCCAGCGCCGGATAGTCGGCAGCGCGCGCTGCTTCGTCTGCGTAGTTTGGAACGAAATCGCTACCGTACGCTCTAATAAACGTTTGATCCGTTGTATTCATTGTTAGCCCGTGGTCGAGGGATTTCGATCGTACCATTCAATTGGGAGCCAGGATTGGCCGCGGTGTTGATGGGCCCGCCTGAATAGGGTCCTGCTGTTTCCAGTCTTCCCATACGTACAGCCGGCGCGTCCGCGACACCGCCAACGGTTGATGGGGACGTTCTGTTACCGGCGGCGGCCTCCGACGCATAGTAGCCTTTGGGCGCTCCGTTGGGAGCATCGGTGTTCGGCGTAGCCATCGCAGCTTCTGGCCAGCCGTCAACGGGCTCCGCAGCTGACGTTGACTGTGGCGGTGTCGAAGGACCTGTCGGCCATCCCAAAGTGGGCCCATCGTTGCGCGGTGCGGGGTTGCTCACTCCGTTAGCGGGCGCTGCAACCACCGGCATGCTGTAGGTGTGTTCGGAAGCTGGCAGCGTTGCTGGATCGTACGAATTCACCGGTTGCTGTCCCGGTTCAGTCGGCCAAACCGGAACCGATCCGGCCGCGGATGCGGCGGCGTCAGAGGAGGGTCCCGTTTGGTGTGCCAGCGCCGATTCTTCGTGACTCGCTGGCGAGTTTTGGTCAGTTGGCCAGAGATCCGCTTCGGGTTCGGACGTCTGTTCGACAGTCCGAACCACCGAGTCCGCTTCGCCATCAACCCACTTTCCCGCCGGATCTGCCGGATCTTCGTCACCACCGCTCAGTGCAAAATAGGCGAGGCCCGCGACAATGACCAGACTAGCGCCGATCAATAGTCGCGATTTGTCGAACGCCAGGATGTTTCGATCCTGCCCGACGACATTCGTGGCGAACGCGGTCCGATTTCTAGCAGGTTGCTGCGGTTCTTGCTGCGACGCGAACTGAACTTTGTCCAGCCGTTCCCCGTTCTGTTCTCGACCGCTCGAGTTGCGCCGACGACGCTTACGTGGCGGACCTTCAGGCGTGGCCAGTGTCAAATCTGTGTCGGTTGGGTTGGACTGATTGCCAGTCGCCTGGTCGTCAGATGATTGCTTGACCGCCGCTTGCGCCGCTTGTGGCTCGGCGTCGAGCGGCGTGGCTGTTGGTGGCGTGACAACCGCTGAGGTTGATGCTGCCGATTGGGAGGACTCCGGGTGCTCGGGCAGGTCCGTCTCTTCTTTGTCCGGGGCGGTTGGTGCCAGTGCAGCCTGCGTAGCGGCTGTTGGTGCCGGTTCGCGCAAGAGGGCCTGTGGAGAGAGATCCGGCAGGCGAATCAGGACCGGCACTTCTTCGCCGTCGTACCGCAGTCCGTCGGCGACGTGCTGCGGACTCGTAGAACGTGGGGCTCCCGTCGCGAAACTACGTCGGGGTCGCTTCGAATGTGAGTTGCTCATGGCTCGATACTCAGAATGGGTGTGTATTGGCATTCCTCGTTATCGGTTCGGGTTATGCCAGCCTTGAGTCTGAGGTGAACTTTGACGGTCGGGAAAAGTAGAACCCCCCCCTCTGCTTGCAGCCCGAAGCGGTTTGTTAAGTGATTAACTTCTGACGAAACAATGACTTACAGCTTTCGCGTTGGCCTTGCGTGATCACAGGTCATCTGGGATATTCGCTCAGCAGAGGCGGTCTGCGGGATCATCTGCCGCTGAGATGCTGCGAATTCGGATTCAACGAGCCAGAAACTGATGTCAATTGCCACCCGAACGGGTACAGAAGCGATGTTGCAGGAGCTGCTGGCCAGCCGAATCCTGGTCCTCGACGGCGCCATGGGGACCATGGTTCAGGCGTTAAAGCTGGACGAGGCGGCAATTCGGGGCGACCGCTTTGCGGGCCACAATAAGGATCTCAAGAACTTTGTGGACGTGCTTTGTCTGACGCATCCAGACTCGGTCACGGAGATCCACCGGCGCTATCTAGACGCGGGCGCTGATATCGTCGAAACGAACACATTTGGTGCGAGCACGATAGGGGTTGATGAGTTTGATTTTCCGCACGAATTGGTCCGCGAAATCAACTTGTCGGCCGCGGCATGCGCGCGAGCGGCGGTGGACGAATTCAATCTTCGCACACCCAGCAGGCCTCGCTTTGTTGCCGGTTCGATCGGTCCGACGACAAAAGCCGCGTCCATTTCGACAAGCGTCGAGGATCCTGGATTCCGTTCGGTGACGTTCGACGAATTGGTAGATTCGTATCATGCCCAGGTGTCAGCGTTGATCGAGGGTGGTGTCGACCTGCTCCTTCCGGAAACGGTTATCGATACGCTGAATCTGAAAGCCTGCCTGTTTGCCATACAGAAGTGCATTGCGGAAACTGGCTGCGAAGTTCCCGTGATGGTCTCGGCCACCTTCGACCGATCGGGGGCAACGTTTGTCTCTGGTCAGGGGGTGGCGGCATTCTGCAACGCAATCTCGCATTTTCCGCTTCTCAGTATTGGGATGAACTGTGCGCTTGGTCCGCAATTAATGCGTCCGCTGGTCGAAGAGCTGTCGCAAATTGCGCCCGCATTCATCAGCTGCCATCCCAATGCCGGGTTGCCCAATGAGATGGGTGCGTACGACCTAAGTCCGGGGCAGATGGCGGAGATGATTGCCGAATTTGCCCACAACGGATGGGTCAACATTGTGGGAGGTTGCTGCGGTACCACGCCTGAACATATTCGCGCGATGTGCGACGCCGTTGAGAGTATCACGCCGCATCAGAAAACGACCGTCGAACCGTACACGCGATTGAGCGGCACGCAAGCGTTGACGTTGCGCCCAGAAAGCAACTTTCTAATGATCGGCGAACGCACCAACGTCACTGGTTCGCGTCGATTCGCTCGACTGATCCGCGACGAGCTTTTCGAAGAAGCGGTTGAAGTGGCGCGACAGCAAGTAACCGGCGGCGCGGCGGTAATCGACATCAACATGGATGCCGATTTGCTGGACAGCGAAGAGGCGATGACGCGGTACTTGAACTTGATTGCCGGCGAACCTGATGTGGCCACTGTGCCGGTGATGATCGATAGTTCGAAATGGTCGGTGATCGAAGCGGGTCTAAAATGCGTGCAGGGCAAAGCCATCGTTAATTCGATCAGTTTGAAGGATGGCGAGGAAGAGTTCTTTCGCCGCGCCACGTTGGTCCGACGCTATGGCGCGGCCGTCGTCGTGATGGCGTTCGACGAACAAGGCCAGGCGACACAAGTTGACGACAAAGTACGGATTTGCCAACGCGCTTTTCAGCTATTGACCAAACGCGTTGGTTTCCCACCGGAAGACATTATCTTCGATCCGAATATTCTGACGGTCGCCACCGGAATCGAAGAACACAACAACTACGCCGTCAACTTTATCGAAGCCACGCGACGCATCAAACGTGACTGTCCCGGTGCCAAAGTTTCTGGCGGTGTGAGCAACATTTCATTTTCGTTTCGTGGCAACGATGTTGTCCGCGAAGCGATGCATTCCGCGTTCCTGTACCACGCCATCGGTGCCGGCCTGGACATGGGCATCGTGAACGCCGGACAACTGGAAGTCTACCAAGAAGTGCCCAAAGAACTGCTCGAGCGAGTGGAAGACGTGCTTTTCAATCGCCGCGATGACGCCACTGAGCGGCTCGTTGTATTCGCGGAATCCGTGTCGGGGCCGGGGAAGAAGGCCAAAGAAGAGAATCTCCAATGGCGCCAATCCGATGTGACAGAACGGCTCACGCACGCGCTCGTCAAAGGCATCGACAAGTTCATCGAAGAAGATGTCGAAGAAGCTCGGCAATGTCATGAGCGATGCTTGCACATCATCGAAGGGCCGTTG
>NYXM01000099.1 GCA_002685655.1 Planctomycetaceae bacterium | reverse complement strand
ACGCGCGGTGTTTGAACGGTCACTCGCCACCGGACAAGTGGCAGGCATCAAACGATCGAAAATGGCTGGTTTAAAATGATCGGTCCCACAAGGACGCTACCTCCTCTTGATTACACGCGAATCCCCCGCCCAAGCGCTAGCATTTTCGAGCGCCGTTCACATGCTGGATGGCAAGCCACTCGACGATGCCAGCAACATGTCCCGCCAACGCTGTTTTTGTTGGCGGGACCGTGTTGCCAATATAACTTGCTATGGACCCGAACAGGCCCAAATGTCGCGATTGCGGTGAGGGGGAAACAGATTCCACCAACGATGCGCCACCTCACTGTCCAACCAACAGGCTACGACGTCGCGACTCTGGGGTTAAGTCCAATCAACGGGGTATCGGGCTCCTCCCCTTTTTGTCGTCCGCGGTTTGAAATGGATTCCATAAAGCACTGGCACAACTGATGTTATGGACATAATGAGATAATATACGTAACGTATTAGTTACAATAACATTTGACAAACGTTATATATATGGTAAGAATATGTACGAGATGAGTTGAATCAGTGGGAGGTTGGAATGAGACATCTGAGCCAATTGGCAGATCTAAACGTTCGCCGCCGACGGCTGGGGATGTCGGCAGAGACCCTTGCTCAACGCAGTGGCCTCTCGCGGCAGACGGTTCACCGTGTGCTCTCAGGAGGCAGTGCATCCTTCCAGAATGTGATTGCGATTGCAGGCGTCCTTGGCATGTCACATTCGTTCTTAGCAACGAAATCAGTTCAGGACATTCGTGAGCAGCAAGCAGAGGCCAAGGCTCAAGAGCTTGTTGGCATGGTGCAAGCGACGTGTGGTCTTGAGTCGCAAGCGGTCGATCAAGAACATATTGATGAAATGGTACGGCAGACGGTGCATGAGCTTCTTGCTGGACCAAACCGCAAGCTCTGGGCCGCATGACAGTTTTTGGCGAGCACATTCCTGACGAGACGCCTGTCGATCCGAGCGATTTGGTCGACAAGCGCATGACGACCAGACTTGAAGTGAACCTCGCGGAAGCGAGGAACATCCTTCTTGCGGTTGTAAAGTACATGTCAGCAAAGCCAAGTCCAAGGCAGGCACCGTTCGATCTGGCGTGGATTCTCGAGTTGCACGCTGAGATGTTTGGCAATGTCTGGACGTATGCTGGCACCAAGCGTCAGATCGACCTGAACATCGGTATTCCGTGGCACCAAGTTGAAGTTCAGCTTGAAGAAATGCTTCGCGACCTTCAGGAGTGGAAGCACTGGCTTGATCTCATCGAACAGGCTGCAAGGCTTCACCATCGTGCCGTCGCAATACACCCATTTTCGGGAGGCAACGGCCGGTGGTCACGGTTACTTGCCAATGTTTGGTTGAAACAGAACGACCATTCACCGACGAAGTGGCCCGAGTCAGACATGATCGGACATGAAAGTTCCATTCGTGGCGAGTATATTGACGCCATCAAAGCGGCTGACGAGGGGAATTTCGAGCCACTTGTGGAACTGCACCGTCTTTTCACTCCCGCTGATTCCCAAAGTGGCGACGCAAAGTGACGCGTCATGGTCTGCAACGCTCACTCCTGTTCATTTCTCGCGAATCTGTGGGGTCGGTTTCCTTGACCTCTGTCGATGGCGAAGTATGGTCTTGTAGGCAATCTACAGATTGCGGTCCGATCTGGTCTTATTCTGAGGAAGGAGGCGATTATAGTGGATCTTGTCCTTGACTTTTGGAGTTCCCTCGGCCGTCTTACGCCTCTTGCAATCGGCATCTTAATCGCCTACTGCTGGGGCGTATTTTGTAGGCCGTGAAACCAGTTTCTCAGCTGTGCCGCCAACCGTCGCGCCTTCGTAGGTGGATCGCTGGCCCAGCGAGTTAGGGGAGAGAATCCGTTGGTTCCCCAACAGATCCGAGATGCCGAACAGAAGTTGGATCGGCACGATAGTCCGGGTTAGAGCAGTGGATTACTGCATCATCGCCTATTTGCAGCTAGGGCATCCCGATGCGCAGCAACCAGGTTTCATGGCCAGAGCCGATGGCGTGACGGCAAGCCCCCCTTTCGACGTGCAGCGAAGCTCAGACGGCATCGCGAGACCAACGGCGTAGACTGCGTCGATGGTCTCGTCCAGTGGGATGAAGTTGGGATAACCGCCAAGTACTAGATCGGCATTGACGAAGGCGTTCGCCGCCGCAGCCCCGTTGCGCGTGTGACAGGGGATTTCAACCGTTCCATGCAGGAGGTCGCAGACGGTACCCATCGTGTTTTGAAATGAAATCGCGGCGGCATCACAGGCCTGGCGTGCTGTGCCTCCGACGGCATCTACGACAGCGGCAGCCGCCATCGCCCCGGAAGCTCCGATCTCGACTTGGCAGCCAGCTATTTCCGCAGCGAACGTGGCGCGAATTGCCAGAATGGACCCGATGCAGCCAGCGGCCAGCAGGGCCCGGGCGATTTGCTCGCGCGTCAAGGATCGCTCCTCGGCAAGCGTTACAAGCGTGCCGGGAATCACCCCCGCCGAACCGCCAGTCGGTGCGGCGCAGACGACGCCCATCGCCCCATCTACGTGCATGACAGCCATAGCTCTCGCGGCCGCCCGTGTGTGCAGGCTCCGTACGGAAAGCCGACCCTCGGCTTCGGCGTTGAATATCGATCCAGCGCAGGCCGGGAGCAGTTGCAGGCCGGTGAATTCCAAATCCAGCCCGCGCTCGACGGACCGAACCATGATGTCGTAGCGGCGAAGCACCTCCTCCGTTATCTCGGCCTCACTCATGCCCAACTGCTGGGCTTCGGAGGCCAACGCCAACTCGCCCAGCGAGACGCCTCGTTTTTCGGCGATCTCTACCAACTCTATCGCACTAGTGAAGATGGGCTCACTTTTCTGGATGAAGTAAACCGGCGTGGACTCCCAGACTCGCCCGCTGCTATCCAACGCGCGAAATTCCTCACCAAAAGAAGCGGGCAGGGCAGCGCTTCGTCGGCTTGTCAGTCGCATCACGTCGTCGGTCCGCGAAATAGCGGGCTCCTCAACTGCCTCGCCCAGTCGCGTCAGCTGTTCGAAAGCCGCATCGGCTTTGTCGGTGGAGACTTCCAACAGTGTCTCATAGGCTGAGCCGTTAAAGAGCACAGGTCGCCCGTCTATCTGCGTGATCTCCACTTCGCCACCGCCGATGGACCGCGCGACCACTTGCATCTGCTTCCCGTCGGCTGCGGTCAGATCGATTTTCACGGTGTTGGGATGGTCCGGATGAGCGAGCTTTTCGACTCTGAATTCGATCTCCAGTGCGGCCTGCGATGCATCTTGCAGCGAGGTGAAGAACGACTCGTCGGTCAGCGGCTTTCCCATCAGTCCCATGGCAAAACCTCGGTCCGCTCCCTGTGTCGCATAGGTGACTGCGTAGGAGCCATCTGGATCAAAAGCTAGAACGGCTTTACACGGCGTACCGGCCAACAGCGAGCGTGCCATGCTGGCGATGTGATATGCGCCCGCTGTGTGCGAACTGGAGGGTCCACGCATCACAGGCCCAAGTACGTGATTGAGGATACTAATCGTTTTCATGGTGGCGATCGTTGGATGAGTCTGATGAGTCTTGGGTGTCGGAAACGCTGAGTCGCCAGCGATCTTCCACAACTTCTGAACGAGTGCGTAACCGGCCGGGTCATACTCCTTCAGGTGAGCACGGTGAGTTCACCAGCAACTCGAGATCAGAGTCGCACTGGTTCGGCACGCCGCAAGTAGTCCGCACCAATTGTAATGCCGAATCCTGGTCCTGACGGCACTCGCATACTGCCGTCATGACATTTGAGGTCCGATGTCGCACATTCCAACGGAATACTGCTGGTCCCTTTGAATTCTTGGTGTTCACCAGCATTTGGCACGAAGGACGCAAAGTGCAACACGTAGAGATATCCTAGCCCGGCACCAGACATGTGAACTGTACATTTTATTCCGGCGACGGCTGCCATGCGAGCAACTCGTGTGCTTCGGATGAAACCGCCAAAGTAATGCAAATCGGGCTGTACGATGTCCACGCCACGATTCTGAATTGCCCACTGGAAACGCCGCGTGCTGAATTCCTGCTCGCCACCAGCTACGGGTATCGTCAATGCGTCCGCCACCCGTTTGGTATCCCAGAGATGGTCGAACGGGCAAGGCTCTTCGAAGAAAGCGTAGCCATTATCTTCCATGAGACGACCAACACGGATCGCATTTTCGACGTCATAGGAACTGTTGGAATCGGCATAGAGCGTCATCTGGTCACCGAACTCACGGCGCACGAGTGGGATCAGGGTTTCCGTTCGTCCCGGCAACGAATCCCGATTGTTGCTCATGCGACCACCGAGCCGAAACTTGATTGCCTGGGCGCCGGTCTCGGCAACCAATCGTTTGAGATGTTCAATTTCCTGTTGCGGACGGTTACCTCGATTGCCGCTGGCACGATAAACAGGAATATCGCGTCGAACGACACCGCCGAACAACTCTCCGATGGACCGTCCACTTGCCTTACCGAGCAAATCCAAGATCGCGATTTCGGCGGCTGCTACGCACACCCAGAAGGCCAAGCCTTGCAGTTTGTAGTTACTGCCGGTGCGGTACAGATCGCCGAGTAGCGACTCAATTCGTCGCGCATCTTTACCAACAAAAAACGGCGAGACACGCTTCAGAAAGATTGGAAACGTTTCACGCAATCGGTGCGAGTTTGCGGCTACAACCGCTTCAACACCGTCCTTGGATCGCACACGCACAAGAAATTCGTTCCCCTGTCGCAAGAGATCCATCGACTCAATGAGGATCGGATCACTCAAGGCCCCCAAGTTCAACAATGGTGCAGCAGCCGCTCGTTGCAAGTCGTCGGCCGTTGGTGGTGTCTTTGACTTGGGCTCATCGCAGAAAGCGATGGGAGTAGTCGCGAGAACCGCGGTTGTTGCGAGAAAATCTCGGCGTCGAATATTCATCCCGGTTTCATCCATCTGCATAGAATTGTGAGTGCAGGGAGCTAAGGATCGTTCGAGGGATTACTGTCCGATAGTCGCCTTTCGCTCCGCGAAAGGAACGTGCTTTCGCGGAGCGAAAGACGACAATAAATGATCGAACACTGCTAAGTTGACTCCAGCCTTCACCAGAACCAGCGCTGAACAGAACTTTCCTACCCAGCTTGCCAACTGTGTCAGCTCTCGGTTCTTGTGACGTCGATCACTCTCGGTCAGGCTGGAGCCCTAATCGTCGACATCTCCATTTGTATCCCAGTCTGTTTCCCTCTCAAAGGTCCATTCACTAGAATAAGCCAACTTCACGGACAGTCTCAAACCACCCTTTCGCAACAAGTAGTGCTCTGCTTTTCACGCCCACAAGGAGACCGGCCATGGCACAAGGTAAGTCGAAACTCACACGCCGCTCGTTTGTCGCTGGAAGCGTCGCGGCATCAGCAACATTCACCATTGTCCCTCGGCATGTTCTGGGACAAGGGCAGACGCCTCCCAGCGAAATACTCGGCGGTGCACTAATCGGCTGCGGCGGTCGCGGTGGCGCCACGTTCAAAGGTCTCGGTGATAATGTGCGGCGTTTGGCGTCCTGCGACGTGAAGTACGGCGACAGGGTGGACAACAAGACATTCTATACAGACTTTCGCCGTGTCCTGGATCGCCAAGACATTGACGTGATCGCCATCGCCACACCACCTCATTGGCACGCGTTGATTTCCATCGCTGCCATGCAGGCGGGGAAGGACGTCCTTTGCGAAAAACCAATGTCGCGTTTCATTGCGGAAGGACGCGGTGTCGTTCAAGCCGCAGAACGGTACGGCAGGATCTTCCAGATCGGTACGTATGGCCGTTTCGGTGCCAGTCGCAACAAGGGAAACACACTCACCCACAAAATCATCCGCAGTAGCCTGCTGAAAGAATGTGAAGGCGTCCACATCAAACGAGGTGGTCTGAAAGTGGCGCAGTGGAGCGGAATGGTCAATGCCGAGCCATCGTCCGTGCCGGCGAATCTCGATTGGGATATGTATTGTGGTCCCGCACCGTTGCGACCCTATCATCGTCATCGCACGGGCGGCACGCATCGTGGCTACTGGGATTACGAAGGTGGTGGATTGGCTGACATGGGTCAACATCATTTCGACCCCGTGCAGTGGACCTTTGGCAAAGACGATACGAGTCCGGTCACCATCGAGTCGAACGCCCCTCCAGCACATCCCGAGGCGTGTGGCATGTGGGGCTGGGTGGAGCTCACCTATGACGATGGCCTGACGTTTGTGATGGACAGTGGCGAGTGGGGTGAGAAGTACAACCGCAAGCAGGAACGAGCGGTGCAATTGAGCGATCTCAGCACCGCTGATCAACAGAAGATCAAGGCAATGCCTGATCCAGAGCCGATGATCGGCTTTTCTGAGGCGGTCAGAACTCGGAAGCAGCCGGGCGGTTCTGCCGAGTCTTCTCATCGCAGCGCGACGATCCTCCACTTGGCGAACATCTCGATTCGCACAGGCCGAAGGATTCAATACGATCCAGTTGCTGAGCAAGTTGTCGGCGACGATGAGGCCAACCGACTCGTCGATCAGCCGATGCGTGCTCCGTGGCATCTGTAAATCGAGACTGAACACGTTCGCAAACAGGCAATTTAAAGGATATTCACAATGAACGCAGCCCAACTAAAACCGCTGGTCGACAAGATGCCCAGCAAAGATGGCCGGGGCATGTTTACGAAGATCAACGGAGACGAAGTCAGCAAGGCAATCGCCACGATCGACGCCAGCGGTTCTGCAGGCGTATTGGGCCTGATCGATTTGCTTGCTGGCCCTGGCGAACAGGACGACACCAAACCGCATTATGCCCTGCACGCATTGGCGCTCCACATCATCAACTCGGGGGATGGCAGAAGGCAGGTTCAATTTGCTAAGGCAGTCGCATCGCAAATCGGCGGTCAACGGCCCAAGGCGATTCAGCGATATCTCTGTCAATTGTTGCAGACGGCGGGTGGCGAGGAGGTGGCACCGCCATTGGGCAAGCTGCTCACGGATGAGGAGCTTTGCGAATCCGCAGCTCAGGCCTTGCTGGCCATTGGCAAAGGCGCGACCGAACAGTTGCGTGCCGCGTTGCCCAAGGCAAGTGGCTCGTGTCGGCTGACGTTGGTGCAGAACCTGGGCGTGGCGGCCGATTCGTCGAGCGTCACCGCACTACGAACCGCAACACGTGACAAGGAGAGAGACGTGCGAATCGCCGCAGCCTGGGCTCTGGGCAACATCGGCGACGCCGGTTCGGTCGACGCAGTACTCACAGCGTCCGATGCGACAGATTTGTATGAAAGAAGAAAGCAAGCGGATGCCGCGCTACTGTTAGCGGAACGTCTAGCGACGGCAGGCAAAAAGGCGGAGTCGAAGAAAGTGTATCAGCACTTGCAGAGGACCCGGACTGATAAGACCGAGTTGCATGTAAAGCAAGCAGCGGAGAAAGCGTTGACTACGTAGGCCGGTTTGGTAAAACCCCAAATGCTGAGCTTGTGGAACTGGCCGACCTCAGTCCATAGAATTCGTGCGTTTTGAACCCATGAGAAAACCCCTGGCTCGTGTGCAACGAACCAGGGGCAAGGACACTGCATCAAGGCTGGCAGCCCTGGAAGTGTGGCGTCTTCCAAGTCGCACTAACCAGCTGGATGCTAGGCGGCAGTGTTTCGTTTTACCTTTTGGCTCTCCGTTCTATGCTGGCAACCTTCAGCTCAGTATCTCCTGTATGCCGGAGGTGCCCTCGGACTGTGGCAGGACGGACGAGACTCGTCCGACTGACCAATCGGATTTCTTGTGACTTCCTATCCGGTTATGTCGAATCGCAGGCCAGCCAACTTGCTCGGATCTGGCCGGCTTCGGGGGGTGGGATTGGAATCAAACAAGTACTTGTCCACCGCTGAGGACGTGGCGGAGGAATGCCTCTGAGTACTACTTGTCCGGCTGAGCGCAAGAATTTGCGCCAGCTGAACGGTTACGCGGCGCGACTCGAGAAGCGTTCGAAAATCTGATTTCCTTGGCCATCGAGCAACGGGTTGCGATGGTCGTCATCGCCGGCGACGTATT
>NYXM01000098.1 GCA_002685655.1 Planctomycetaceae bacterium | reverse complement strand
TCGGATAATTCGTCTGTGGAGTTGACCGACCAGGAAGCGGAAGCGGTCGATACAACGGCACTGGATGCCGCCAAAGCGTCGATCCGCGATCTGAACAGCCGCCTGAATGCAGCCCGGCGGTCACCACCGCTCCGCTGACGAATCGTCACCAAAGCGTCTTAGCAAGTCCTTTACTGGAACCGATTTCCGCAACGGCCGTTGGTCAGAAATCTGACCGGCGGCCGTTTCTTCGTTGCTGTCGAGTGATCTACTCACCTCTGAAAATCACGCCACGGAGGGGCCTTATGTTTGCAACCGAGGCTCGTTGACAAACTACAACCGCGAGAATTGCCAACAAGTTTTGCTTTCTTGACAAAGGCAACCATACTGGATATTGGTCGCTTTGGCAGTTTTTCAGTGGCGGCCGAATCGGCCCCTGAATAGAATAAGTGGATTCAGGAACGTAGTTTGCGCCTGTTACCTACTCGGGCAAGGCAGGGTCGACTTTCCCATTCGAAAGAGCCCTTTGTGCATATCGCTTTGGTTGGAGACTTACCATGTTGAAACGCAGTAGCTTACTGCGAGTGATCTCGCCAATCCTCACCATCTTGCTGGCTGTTGGATCGTCGGGCTTGTTGGCCCACGCCGCCGACGGACCCCGGCTAGCGACCTACGACAATGCCGCGGGCGACACGTTCTTCGCGCTCAGCCTCACGTCCGGGGGCGATGTCCCGACGGCGTCATCAAATGACGTCGTGGTTTTATTCGACACCTCAGCCAGCCAGACAGGCATCTACCGCGATGACGCGTTGTCGTCGTTGACGACCATGTTGAGTTCTCTGGGTGAGACAGACCGCGTTAGTCTGGTGGCTTGCGATTTGAATGCGATCCCGATGACGGATGGCTTTGTTTCTCCGCAAGGGCCCGCCATGAAGGCTGCCTTGGAAAAGCTTCGTCGTCGAGCACCATTGGGGTCAACGGATTTGCACGGCGCATTGACATCGGCCGCAGCCAGCTTTGATACAAAAACGAACCACGGCCGGTCGGTAGTTTACATCGGTGACGGCATGAGTCGAGGCGGACTACTGAAACAAGAGCGGTTTGGCGACTTAGTCACGAAGTTGACAGATTCTCGCGTGGCGGTCTCCAGTTTGGCGATTGGGCCACAGCGTAACGCGCACACCTTGGCGACGATCGCTAACCATACGGGCGGCGTAGTCTACATGGACTCGGATGAGGTTTCGCCCCAGCAAGTGGGCATGATGTTGACCCGCACTGTGGACGCGACGGTTCTTTGGCCGGTCAAGACAAGCCTGCCTGCCTCGATGCGCGAAGCTTATCCAAAAACCATGCCTCCTCTGCGTACCGATCGTGACAGCATCATGATTGGGTTGCTGGCTGATCGCGATGCCGGCGAAGTCCGCGTGCAGTATGAAGCCAATGGAAAAGCGGTTGAAAAGTCCTGGCGTGTGGTTGCTGAAGCATCAAGCCCGGACTTTGGCTTCTTGCCTCAGCTGATCGAAACAGCTCGCCAAGACATGGGCCTTAGCCTTCCGACCGCGGGTTCTGAAGCGTTGCGAGAAGCCGCACGCGTCATGACAACCGGCGCAAGTCAACTTGCGGAACTTGGTGGCCATGCTTTGCGTACAGGCGATCTGGCCGGAGCCCGCACGGCCGCAACTGCAGCCATCGCGCGTGATCCGGCGAATCCTCAAGCGGTCGCGTTGCAGGGTGCCGTCGAACGTGTCGCCGGTGGCGGCTCGGCAGCCGACGCCGACTTGCGTCTGATCAATTTGCAAGCTGACGCTCAGCAAGAGGGTTCAGAGGGTTCACTGCTCGACGAGTTTGACGGCTCCGCGGGGAGCTTTCTCGATGCCGTCGAAAAGAACAAGAAAATTCAGTCGCAGTTGATTCAAACCGAGGTCGAGCAGGGACTGAACAAGGCCCGGCAAAGGATGGCCAACAACCCAGAGAGGGCCACGGAGGATCTCAAGATCTTGCTTGAGCAGTTGAATCGCGCCACGGATCTAGATTCGGACATTCGTGCCCAGTTGCGTGACCGGATTTCAGCGGCGATTCGCCGTTCGGAAAGCCAACAGATTCAGTTCGAGAATCGTCTTGCTAGCGCGGAAGAAAACAAAGCCGCAGCCCGCGAAGCAGAAATGCTCGTTCAAGCAACTCAACGCAATCGTCAGAAGATTAAGCAGTTGCTATCGCGTTTCGGTTCGTTATTGGATGAAGGCAAGTACCTGACGGCCGAGATGGATATTGCCGAGCAGGTTCGAGAATTGGATCCCCGTTCGCCTGTACCGCTCGTCGCGTTGTGGAACGCCCGCAATATTAAGAATGTCCGATCGATGGAACGGTTCCGAGATTTACGGCACCGCAACTTTGTGGATACGATGTACCAGGTTGAACTATCGGCGATGCCCTTTCCCGACGAACCGCCCATCCTTTACCCTTCCTCAGAGGTCTGGGAGCAGATCACCTACAGCCGCAAGAAGTACGCGGCCGTC
Source organism: Planctomycetaceae bacterium (assembly GCA_002685655.1). Next base: position 9,772 of record NYXM01000098.1, on the reverse strand, counting down.
GATTTGGCTGGCGGAGGCGGTGGGTCGGAAGAACGAATTGTCCAGGAATTGGACAAAGAAACAAAGTTTGATTATCTCGACACACCACTCAAGGATGTGATCGACGAAATCGCCTTGCGGCACAACATTCCGATCATCATCAATACGACGGCGCTGGAAGACTTTGGAATTGGTACCGACACGCCTGTCAACATCAGCTTGAATGGCGTTACATTGCGTTCGGCGATGCGACTGATGCTTCGCGAACTGGATCTGACGTACATCATCAAAGACGAGGTGATGCAGATCACAACTCCCGAAGAAGCAGAAGCCCAACTGATCACGAAAGTCTATCCGGTTGGCGACTTGGTCATCCCGATCATCTCCGGTGGTGGCCAATTTGGTGCCGGCGGCCAGGGTGGCTTCGGCGGCCAGGGCGGCTTCGGTGGCGGTGGCGGCGGCGGATTCGGTGGCGGTGGTGGCGGATTCGGTGGCGGTGGCGGCGGATTCGGTGGCGGCGGTGGCTTCGGCGGCGGTGGTGGCTTTGCCATTGACGATGACCTGACGCTGGGTGCCAAGAAATCCACGACACCGACGCTGACGTCAGAAAAAAAAACGACTGACGCGATAACCGTTCCGCGAAAGGCCACACGTATCAAGCTGCAGCGTCAAGCTGCGGAGACGCTCGAAGTGGCCTGGGACCGGCACTTCCAAGAGCACCGTCAAGATACTGCTGCGCAACGTGCTCGTCACCAACGCAACGTGCGCGAGACCGTTCGCCAGCTTCGGCGCGAAGCACAGAGCCATCTCGCAAGCCAGGATGCCAAAGAGACTGCCCAGGACGTCAAAGCGGCAGGGAAGTCTGCAATGGCCGCAAAGGCCAAGTTGGAAGAGATCGTCATTCTGACGCAGGCGGCCGTTCGAAACAGCCAGCCACAACCTTGGATGTACGAAGCCATGACCCTGGCGATGCTGGCTACTGGTGCCCCCACCGAAGAAGTCGAACGCGCGCTGATGTCCGCTGTGGACTTCAGTAACAATATCGAGGAAGTGCTGCATGTCGCCACGTTCATGACGCACCTCGAACTGGACAAGCGTGCTCTCAAGCTTTATCAGGAGGTCGCGGATTTAGCCCCACATCGTCCCGAACCGTTCGTCAACGGTTTGGCCGCGGCACAGCGATTGAAGGATGAAGACGGCATTCGCTGGGCCTGTTTGGGGATCTTGAGCCAGGAATGGCAAGAGAATCAGCGGCGCATCCCGGAACATGCGTGGCACGTTGCCGAAGCGTCATGGATGAAAATGATAGACGCGGGCCGGAAGACTGAAGCCGACTCGCTGAGTGCGGCGGTTCGAAAAGCGCAGTCGCGTGATTGTGTTGTCCGAGTCACCTGGACGGGCAATGCGGACATCGATCTGATCATCGAAGAACCAAGTGCGACCGTTTGCTCGATGCGAAATCCGCGCACACCCTCCGGTGGCATTCTGTTGGGCGATACATTTGCCGCCAATAATGCCGCAAAGACGCTGGATGGATTCTCTGAAGTCTATGTTTGCCCGCAAGGATACACTGGCGTCTACCGAGCTTATTTACGACGTGTTTGGGGCGAGGTTTCCGCTGGCAAAGTTACGGTTGAAATCTGGACTCATTTTCGTACGCCACAACAGACCTATGGCAAGCAGCAGATTCCGCTTGGCGAAAAGGATGCCGTGGTGAATTTTACAATCGAAGATGGTCGACGACAGCAACCCGTGGCCGAGGAGAAAATTGCCAACTTGCAACGTGTTCGCCAGGATATGGGTCGTCAGATTCTGGCCCAACAGTACCGTGATGTCGAGGATTCGAGTGCGGCCCGCGATTATGCATTGGCCATGCGCCGCGGCATCGCCAGTGGGGCCATTGACCCGCGCCTGTTTGGCCGACGTGGCCGAGTTGGTTTCCGGCCGCAGATTCAGGTCTTCCCCGAGGGTAACCAAATGAACGCGATGGCGATCATCTCCGCAGATCGTCGCTATGTACGTTTCTCATTGCTCGGCTCGGCACCGATTTCGTCCGGCATCACGGACGTCCAGACATTTAGCTTTGCCGGTGGTACCCAGAACCAGCAAGGCGGCGGCCAAGGCGGCGGCGGCTTTGGTGGTGGTGGTGGCGGCTTTGGCGGCGGTGGCGGCGGCTTTGGTGGTGGCGGTCAGCTTTAAGCATCCAAGCGATTTGAACACACCAACGATCAAGATCATTTCGTCGTCCCAACCGCTTGACGTACGTGTCGGACCAATCCTGGCTGGATGTCCAACTCCAGCGACTCGACACAGCCTGCCTTGAGTTTCTCAAAGGCGATGGCACCCATCACGGCGTTGTCGGTGCATAACTCCAACGGCGCGATTTCCAGTGTGACGCCACGCCCCCGCGCCATTTCGGCAATGCGTTCGCGAAACCTTCGATTGGCGGCAACACCGCCTCCCACGCACAGCGTCGTAAGACCGGTTCGCTCAATCGCCAATTCCGCTTTGCCGACCAGGCAATCAACCACGGCTTCCTGAAAACTGGCAGCGATGTCCGCGACTTGCGACGTGGAAAGCAGGCAATTCTGAAAATCGACTTTGCCGGGCCCGGCGATCAAGTATCGCACGGCGGTCTTCAGCCCACTGAAACTAAAATCGAGCCGGCTCTTGTCCTTCAGCAAGGCACGGGGAAAGCGATGCGCGCGAGCGTTGCCATGTTCCGCCGCTTTCGAAATCGATGGTCCACCAGGATAAGGCAGGCCGAGCATACTGGCGACCTTATCAAACGCCTCGCCGGCAGCGTCGTCGATCGTACCACCGAGTGGTTCAAAATCGACGGCGGTCTTGCAATGGTAAAGGCTTGAATGCCCACCACTGATGATCAATCCGATACAGGGAAAGACCTCGCGCCCGCTAGCAACTTTACAGGCATAGATATGCGCGTGCAGATGGTTCACCGCGACCAGCGGTTTGCCCGTCGCCATACAAAGGGCTTTAGCTGCCATCAGTCCAACGACCAACGACCCGGCCAAACCGGGTGTGGTGGCAACCGCGATGGCATCCAAATCTTCCAACTGTAGTTTCGCTCGTTTCAGCGTCCGATCGATGACAGGAAGAATTCGCTCGACGTGCGCTCGAGCGGCAATCTCCGGAACAACACCGCCAAACTGCTGATGCAGCTCTTCCTGGGAGGCCACAACGGATGCCAACACTTCCAGCTGGTCCGTGACGATGGCGGCGGCCGTCTCATCACAGGTTGATTCCACGGCCAGCAACTTCATACGCAACTCACCTTTTTCCATTCTGGAATCCGGTTCACGAGGATCGAGCCGGCAAGGAACACCACGGGAGGATTTGGCTCAATTGGGACCAAGGCCGCAGAAAACAACGCAGCAAATACAATAAACAGCAGACTTCAACATGCTATTGGGGCGTCTCGGCGTCGCTGTCTTCGTCCTTCTCGTTGGCGTCACCCGCCACGGCTGCTGGCTTGTCCTCAAGCAATTTCGTCAGGTGGGAGCGAGCCTTGTCCAGCACCTTGTCAGCAACGGCGTCCGGTTCCTTGCTGTCCGTCCCCGCACGAATCACGTCCCGCGCGCGCCGCGATTCCGCCAATTCCACGGTTTCGGCCCGAGATTGTTCGACGTCCCAACCGGGGCTGGGCGAAACCCCCCATTCATCGTCTTCGGTCGCTCCCTTGAACCGGTGGATGTTCTTGCCATTGGGCCGCAGGTACTGGGCGGTGGTCAATTTCAGGGCACTGCGGCCCTGTTCCAATTCGATGATATTCTGCACGCTACCCTTGCCGTAGGTGCGTTGCCCAACGACGATCGCCCGGTCGTGGTCTTGCAGGCAGGCGGCAACAATTTCGCTTGCGCTGGCACTATAGTTGTTGACCAGCACGACCATCGGAAAGTCGGAAAACGTGCCACGTTGATGAGCGTCCCATTTCTTGTCCTCGACGTTTCTTCCAGAAGTGCTGACGATTCGGCCTTCCTCGACAAACATGTCCGAAATCTGAATCGCCGCGGATAGCAAGCCACCGGGATTGCTCCTCAGATCCAAAATCAACCCATGCATTTCCTGCGACTTCAGTTTCACCAAGACCTTCCGCAATGCAGCGGTCGTGTGCCTGGCAAATGCGGTGACACGGACGTAAGCGATCTTCTTTTCATCATCGAGCATGAAATCCCACGAGGCATCGGCTGTCCGCCGGTCGCCCAGCACGGTTTCCACACGAACGATTTGTCGCTCGACATCGATCTCTTCCGATGTGCCATCCAAATGCCGAACCGTGATCCTCACCTCAGTTCCCAGCTTGCCTTTGATGCGGCTGACAGCCTCCTTCATTTCCAGTTCGTTGGTGGCGGAATCCCCGATGTGCGAAATCACATCACCCGCCAAAATCCCAGCACGATAGGCAGGACTGCCCGCAATTGGACTCAGCACACGCAACCAGGCATCCCTGCTGGGTTTCGAAACATGAATTCCGATCCCCCCAAACTCCGACTCTACATCAGTTCGAAATCCATCCAAGTCATCCGGTGCAATGTAATTTGAGTGCTGGTCGAGTTTCGAGATCACACCTTGGATTGCCGCCTCCATCAGTTCGCGGCGACTGATATCTTTAACGTAGTTGCGTTCAACCTGATCGAGTGTGTCGGCGAACAGCCGGAAAAGTTCGTAAAACTCTTCATCTTTCTCGGCCTTCTTGATTGCTTCGTCGCTTTCGACGGCAGTCTTGTCTGCGACGACAGGCGCCGGAACAAACGCCACGGCAACGGCAACGTACGAGAACAGAAGCAACAACAGACAATTGCGGTGTTTCATGGCAAACTCTCGCGCGAAAGAGATCAACACGCACTCCGAAACCACGACATAAAATACTGGCGTGAAACGAGTTACAGAATTATAGCCAACACCCGGTGTGACAGCAAGCGCATCGCGCGGTAGGGCGGTGGCGCGGCCGATCAAAAATCGTACCAGAGACCGAAGCCGATCTGCTGTTCAAAACGATCGAAGAACGAGTATTGGTTACTCTCGCCGTTGTAATAGTGCACCCCCGCCCGCAGCATTTTGCCGGTGTCGCCAACCCACGCCCAACCGAGTTGAGCCGTCAGGGCACCACCGAATTTGACTTCCTCGCGGACGTGTCCGTTGATCGCAAGAAACGGAGCGCCGTGAATTCCGGTAGGGCCACACGGTGCATAGTCCAAACCGACCTGAAACTCCCAAGGCTGACTAATATCGGAGATGAACGCGTAGCCAGCTTCGCCATAGATCTTGAGCTGGTCGGTGAGGTAAAAAGAATGCCCTAAGATGAAGACGTCTCGTGAAAAATTCATACGGACAAATCCCGGGTTCTCGGTCAAGAACTCGTCTTGCACGTGCGAACTGAGGTGATAGTAACCCAGTTTCGTTCGGTGTCGCCCGTAGCCGTAGGAGAGGGGGAGACCGCCACGAAAGTCCGCTGCATCGACGATTGAACCGCCTGCGAGATCGATGCGTACGTGAGCAACTCCTTCCGCATCGACTTGAAACCCCTCCGGGCGAATTGAATCTGTCGTCCCGTACCTCAACAACGGTACGCGCGTGCCAAGAAACCCCTCAAAGTGAAGGCCTTCCGAGTTGATATCGATCATGTGCAACGCAAACCGTGACTCCTGCGTTCCAGCAAGGTACGACCCGTAAACCATACCTTCAGGTAACAACTGCCAAATGGCAACATTCGTCTCGCCATAGGCCTGCTGCATGGCAAGAATGTCAGGCGGTGTGGTGAACTGAACTGGAGCCGCTTCGGTTTGGCCGCGACCGGCCAGGTAGGCGTCGTAGTCGAGATGTGTCGCGGTCGGCACCCTGGCGGCTGGGGGTGGCAGCCTGTATACAGAGTCGGGAGTTCGTTCAACGCCCGTTCCTTGAGCGAACCAGTCGACCGACTGCGCGCTGCCCCAGTGTGAGGTCACCAGCGCAAGGCCGATCGACCCGATCCCGATCACTAGAAATCGCAGATTGGAAAACACGTATTCAGACTCCGCCGGATTTGGTCTGCCTAGCGCACGACCTCAGCCACTGCCGGTCCTTCCCCGAAACGGCGTTGCAACGGCACTATCTGGCCGCGTATAGTCTACTGGCAAAAAGGACACGCACGTAGGCTGGAATTGAGTCGTCGTAAAAACAGACAATGCCTCAACTTACGGAAACGGATTCAATTGATTTGGAGATTTCTGGTGGGGACAGCTGGGGGTTCAGCGCGTTGCTGACTGGATTGAACACATTTGGAGTGGCATATAGGTGCCATCAGGTGGGAGAGACAAAGCCGCCGGTCATCACGGTTGCGCGAATTACTCGGCAGAATCTGCCTCTATGGAATGTATCGGCTGGATGGCTAGCAAATGTGACCAGAAACTTCCCTCAAGACCAGGGAACTCGGCCGGCTGACTCCGGACCGCCAGTTGACCACTTATTCAACTGGGCAAAAGATTGGTAGTGTCAACGATCCGGCTGCAGAGGTCACCGACTTTGATCAAGAGCTGGCCGGTTGTCACCAACACAAACAGGATACTATGCAGCACGCTCAAGTCATCATTGTGGGAGGCGGGGTCGTCGGACTGGCCACTGCGTATCAGTTGTCGCAACGGTACCCGGATCGTTCGGTGCTCGTTCTGGAGAAAGAGTCCGCCGTAGGGCAACATCAGACCGGCCACAACTCGGGCGTGTTGCACTCGGGAATCTACTACAAGCCAGGATCTTTGAGGGCTCAGAACGGACGCTCGGGAAGAGAGGCAATGGAGCGGTTTTGTGAGCGAGAAGACATTCCGTACGACATCTGCGGGAAAGTAATCGTCGCGGTTACCGACGACGAAGTCCCGCGGCTCGAACGGATCTTTCAGCGAGGGCAGCAAAATGGTGTCCGTTGCGAGATGATTGGCCCCGAGCGTTTACAGGAACTCGAGCCGCACGCGGCGGGCGTGCAAGCCATTCATGTTCCCGAGGCCGGAATCGCCAACTTTCGCCACGTTACGGAACGACTATCAGAACTGGTTTCATCTGGGAACGGAGAAGTTGTTTGCGGCGCGCGTGTGACGCGAGTGACTCACAAGAGCGACGCGGTTGTGGTTCATTCAACGCAAGGTGAGTACACGGCGGACTTTTTGGTGAACTGCGGCGGATTACATTGCGATCGAGTTGCACGCATGACGGGACAAACTCCGAATTCGAAGATCGTGCCTTTTCGTGGCGAATTCTACGAACTAAAACCTGAAGTTCATCACCTTTGCCGCAACTTGATCTATCCCGTCCCCGATCCGGCCTTTCCGTTTCTGGGTGTGCATTTCACGCGCATGATCGATGGCGGAATTGAATGTGGTCCCAATGCCGTCCTGGCGTTCGCGCGTGAGGGCTATCGTAAGACCGATATCAGCTTTGTGGACCTTGCCGAATCACTTTGCTACGGCGGCTTTCTCAAGTTGGCCGCAAAATACTGGCGCGTCGGTGCCGGGGAAATGTGGCGATCGTTCAGCAAAGCAGCCTTCGTTAGAGCTTTACAGCGTCTGATGCCGGAGATTCAGAGCGAGCATTTGCGCCCCGCTCGATCCGGAGTTCGAGCACAAGCGATCGCCCCCGACGGATCGATCGTCGACGATTTTTGCATCCTCGAGAGTGATCGTGTTGTGAATGTCGAGAATGCGCCATCGCCGGCGGCCACGTCGTCGTTGAATGTCGGAAAACTCATTGTGGACCGACTCGAAACGCACTTTGGTTAGCCTCTGATGCGGTGACCGCGAACCTCCCTCTACCGTCGCCCTACTGAGTCGCTCTATAATCGTCTGTTTCTCCCACTCGCTGTCGAACCTCTTCGATCCAAACCATGACTGCACTCGAATTTCACAGCATCGTCGATTCCCTGAGAAAAGTCGTGGGTGCAGACGCCGTGCTGTCGGTACGATCTGACTTGTTGGTGTATGAATGCGACGGATTTACGATTGAGAAGAACAGTCCTGATGTCGTTGTTTTCCCCTCCACAAGCGAGCAAGTTTCGGAAATCGTGGCGATCTGCAATGAGGCTGACGTGCCATTTCTACCGCGCGGCGCAGGCACAAGTTTGGCCGGTGGATGCCTGCCGGTCGGCGGTGGTGTGATGATCGTGATGACGCGGATGAAGCAGATTGAAGAGATCAACCTCCGCGATCGATATGCCGTCGTGCAACCGGGCGTCGTCAATATCTGGCTGACCCAGGCATTGAAGGGATCTGGCTATCACTACGCGCCGGATCCATCGAGCCAGGGGGCTTGCACAATTGGCGGCAATGTTGCCACGAATTCCGGCGGCCCACACACGCTCAAGTACGGTGTCACCGTGAACCACGTCTTGGGAGTCGAAGCGGTCATGGCCAATGGCGACATCGTGAAGATCGGTGGCCCGGCCGAAGACCCACCTGGTCTGGACTTGGTGGGCGCGTTGGTCGGTAGCGAAGGGACGCTGGCCATCATCACCAAAGTCTGGGTCCGCCTGACGCGAAATCCGGAAGGATACCGCACAATGCTCGGCGTGTTCGAATCTGTCGAAGACGCCACCAATGCGATCAGCGCCATTATTGGTGCCGGCATCGTGCCAGCCGCGCTCGAAATGATGGACCAAGGTATCCTGGCTGCTCTCGAAGACGCATTTCATTTTGGTTTTCCTTTGGATGCCCAGGCTATTTTGTTGATTGAAGTTGATGGCTTGGAAGCCGGCCTGGACGAACAACGAGATCAGATCGTCCGCTTGTGTGAAGCCGAGAAAGCTCGCGAAGTGCGGATGGCTGACGGCGATCAGGAACGTCAAAGATTATGGAAATGTCGCAAGCAGGCCTTTGGAGCCATCGGACGGCTCAGCCCCAGTTACTGCACACAAGACGGCGTGGTCCCGCGGACACAATTGCCGCATATTCTGCGACACATCAAAGAAATCGGTAGCAAATACGGCATCCGCATCGTCAACGTTTTTCATGCTGGCGACGGCAACATCCATCCGATTCTGTTGTTCGACGAACGCGATTCAAAGCAGGTCGAACAGGTCTTAAAGGCCAGCGGCGAGATCCTCGACGAGTGCCTGGCGTGCGGCGGCAGCGTCACAGGTGAACACGGTATTGGCGTCGAAAAAGTGCATTTTATGAAGAAGATGTTCACCGAAGATGACTTGACCGTCATGGCCAATCTGCGGCAAGCCTTGAACCCCACCAATCGCCTTAGCCCGAACAAAATGTTGCCAACGGCCGGGGCATGCGGAATTGAACAGAAGCATCCAGGGCGCCGCGCGGCACTCTGACGGATCCAACTCCAATCAACGCCCTACGTCGGTAGTCGCACAAGCAGGAGATCCCTTGAGTAGTACGGCCACAGATATCCTCCCGATCAGCGAGACCTTGACGCCCGCGACACAAGCAGCATTGGTCGACGCCGTTTGTGATTGCTATGCAACAGACGTGGCAATCTATCCGATCGGTGGCGGAACGAGCCTCGATTTCGGCTTGCCACCGAAACAAGATGGCGTGGGTCTCGCGCTGAGCCAGCTGGACCGTGTCGTTGAGTTCCCTGTGCGTGACTTGACAATCACCGTGGAAGCGGGAATCACGATGCAGGCGTTGTCTGACACGCTTGCGCAGGAGAACCTACGTCTGCCCATCGACGTCCCGGAGCCGAGCATTGGCACCCTCGGCGGCGTGGTGACGACGAACTTCAACGGCCCGCGACGATTCGGACAAGGAACCGTGCGCGACTACGTCATCGGCATCAGCGCCGTCGATGGTCG
>NYXM01000097.1 GCA_002685655.1 Planctomycetaceae bacterium | reverse complement strand
GTGTGATCGATAGAAGGTGCTGTTGACTGTTTGAGCGGGTTCTGTTCCATGCTTGTTGTGGCACGGTCTCCCGACCGTGCCACGGTGGCGACTCACTGATTGACCATTCCCGAACGTGGGCCGGTCGGGAGACCGGCCCACAACATGTTGTTTCATGCAAACGCCCCACTTTGCGGGGCAAGCCAAAGCCAAGCCCATGGCCGTGGTCGATTAATCTTAGCTGGGCTGTACGACCGTCGAAACGAGCTCAACCCATGGCTTGATTCCTCGCGGCGCTCCTTCCCTAAATGACAAATAACTATTGACAAATCTACATGTGGCTCTTGCATTGAGCAGTCAACGCGAATCGAATCGCGCTACCGTTCGCTGGCCTTCTTAAGCACCGGCTGTGGGCGCTTTTGCCACTTCTTTACGTCCTTGATCAGAACCTTGACGGCTTTGTCCAGCTGTAGGTCCTTGCCGGCCGGCATGTCACCGGGCAGTGGCCAGATCTCGAAATGCGGAACGGCACCATTCAGCTCCATATCTTCCCCTGTTCCCATTACATACCAGCCGCGAAAAGGCATGCGCAAGAATCCCATATCCATGATCCGCGTCCCTCCCGTGCTGATGACACCACCCGCAGTGGTGACTCCCACGAGTCTTCCGCGCTTGAGCGTCTTGATGGCGTGGCTGAAGATCTCCGCGTTGCTGAAACTATTCTGATTGCAGAGCACTACAATCGGCTTGCGCCAAGTTGCATAGACCGACCGATCTTGGGGATAGCCCATCACACCGCCTCGCGGCACCGTGATCGCATGGGCCGGCTGAGTCAGTACTGTCAACAGATGATCCGTTGTCGAACCACCTCCGTTCTCGCGAACGTCGATCACAATGCCGTCTTTTCCGGCACCGACTGCATACAGTTCGCGTTCAAAACGATAGAAACTGGTCATGTTCATACCGCGAATGTGCATATAGCCAAGCTTGCCTCCAGACGCCTCGTCGACTCGCCGCTGGTTGTTGTCAATCCACATTTCATACAACAGCGATCGGGCTGCCGAGTAGCTGATCGGGCGAATGGCCACGTCGCGGTCTTCGCCTTCGATGTTGCGAACTCGGAGAAGAATGTCACGACTCGAGCGGCCGTTGAGCTCGGTCGTGACATCCAGAGCCGGATCGACGATCTGGCCATCAATCGACAGAATCGTTTCGCCAGCCACCAGCTTGGCTGCAACCTTGTCTGCCGGGCTATCTGGAATCACATCCTTGATTCGCCAACCCGGTCCCTTGTGCTCGCTTTCAAAACGGACGCCAAGATGAGCTGTGGTCTCGCGCCAATCGTCGTCGTCGGCACTGCTGTTGCCAGTGCGAATGAAACCCAAGTGTGAACCGTTCAGTTCGCCCAGCATCAGATTAACGACTTCAGAGAACATGTTGCCGTCGACCGCCTGGGCTGCCAGTGGCTGGTACTTGCGACGAATGGCGTCCCAGTTGCGATGATTCAACGTGCCATCGTAGAAGCGATCTCGCATGGCCTGCCAACATTGATCAAACGCGGCCTGGTTCCGGGCCGCGATGTCGACTGCTTGTGCAGCGGAGAAATCGTAGGACGTTACCTTGCCCGAATCCGTAACACTCGCCGGCGTGCCGTTGCCGAGCCAGACGATTTGATTACCCTTCGACAACCAAACTGGGTTGCGACCGGTTTGGGCGGTGAGCAATTTGGCGCTGAGCTCTTCCGGAGGTGAAATCGTATAGGTTCCGCGCTTGCCATCAATGGTCGCTGTAAACACGAGCTTTTTCGAATCATGCGACCAGAACAGCCCGCCTTCGCTGGTGTCGGCGATCGACACGCGTCGCAGCCGCTGGTGAATTCGGTCGAAGTCGATTTTGACCTCTGGCAGCTTGGAGTCCGGATTCTCCTTATCAGACTTGTCTTTGTCAGCGGCGTCTTGTTCGTCGGCTGCAGCTACCGATTTCGCGTCGGTCTGGCCATCCTTGGTCTTCTCTTCGTGGCCACTCTTGTTCGCCGTAGGCTCAGACTTTTGATCCGACTTTGTCTTGCGTGCTTTCTGCAGCTTCTCGATCGCCTTGACAAGCTTGCGATCGCGTGACGTTTCTTCGCTCTCTTTCGCTTGCAAGAATACATAGTAGATATCGACCTCGCTACCGACACGCCGACCGGTAAAGGCGATCATTTTGCCATCAGGCGACCAGCGTGGACTACCATCGTTGTCCGGATGCCGGGATAAATTGAACGCCTCGCGCGAACCGTCCAGTGGGAGGAGGTAGATGTCACGATTGAACTCGCCGTCGCTCAGTGCGTAAACAAGCCATTTGCCATCGGGAGACCAGTCGTAGTCCGGAGAGTTCCACGATCGAAACAGGCGGCGCACCTCTTTGCCATCTGGCTTCATGACCCACAGATCGCCCCTCTCGCGAACGAAACCGATTACGTTGCCGGCGGGGCTCCATTGCAGATCCGACTCGACCTCAGCCGTCTTGGTGAGTGCCTCAAGCTTGAACGTGTCATTTTGCCACCAGTATTTGTCTTCGTCGCCACGCGTGGCTTGCCAGATATCGCTCTGTCCGCCCGCATCGCTCAGATAGACAATCGTCTTGCCGTCGGGGGAGAACCCAGGTTCGCGTTCTTCTTCGGGTGTGTTTGTGACCTGCCGAGGCTCGCGCAACTCGGTGTCCATCACCCATACATCACCTCCCGCGATGAAGGCGATTTCCAGGCCGTCGGAAGTGAACCCAACATCTGTCGCCGCTGTGAGCGTGCGCCGTTGGACTAGTTTCTTGACCCGATCGACGTCTGCCGTGATGTTGATCTTCTGTGGCTTGCCATCGCCATCGGTCGCCAGCCGATAAAAATCAGCGAAGTGTCGAAAGACAATCATTGAACCATCGCGTGAGATGCATGGCCACAGCAGAAGATCCTTGTCGAACGAAGTCAGCTGCTGTTCTTGTTCGTCTTCCAAGTTTCGCTGCCAGATATTGCGTGAACCACTTTGGGCGCTGACGTAGAAAATTCCTTTGCCATCGGGTTGCCATAGCGGGGTGCGTGATTCCGTGGGACGCTTGACGACTTCAGTGAACGCCCCGGTCTTTAGATCAGCTATCCAGATCTGGCTGGTCCGACTACCACGATATCCTTGCCGCCACCACCGTTCACCCTCTCGAGTAAAGAGGAGTTCGTTGCCGTCGGGTGAGAGCTGGCCTGCTGACCCATAGGCGTCGAAAAGCAATTCTTCCGTCGAACGATCGCTGGAACTGATCCGAAAGAAACGTTCCGGTCTCCTCCAAAAGTGATCTCGGCTGGCACGGATCAGTAGCGACTTTCCGTTGGGGAACCAATCATCCAAAGTGCAACCTTCGCTATGAAACGTTAGCTGAGTCGGTTCGCCGCCCGCCACGCCAACGACGAAGACTTGTTCGCTGCCGGTACGATCACTGGTCAGCGCGATGGACTTGCCGTTGGGCGAGAACTTCGGATTGCCTTCGCGGCTTGGTGAATTCGTTAATCGCGTGGCGTTTCCTCCCTTAGTTGGCACCGTCCAGACATCGCCTGCCCACGAAAACGCCAGTGTCTTGCCGTCGGAAGACAACGCGGGTGAAGAGGCCAGTTGAATCGTATCGCTGGCTGTGATCTGTTCGGCGCCAACAAGGAAAATCAAAGATGTGACAAGAATGATCGAACGTGGCATTGTGGGTGCTTTCGAATTCACTTGATGTTGGTGTCAGTGTCAGTGCGTATTCGCCCCGGCGAGATATTCGGGCCAGAGAAAGCTCGACAGGCGTACGACGGGACCCTCGTTGCAGCATAGTTGACTGACCGTCGGATTGCCTGCAAAAAGTGAACGGAAAGAACTGGACCGCATTTCAGTGGCGGCAGAAGATAAGGTGTAACCCATCAGGATGCCGCGCTATCCAATGCCCTCGGTCGGTCTGACAGGATTTGTTCGATTTCTTCGAGTGCCGCTCGGTATTCCTCAAGCACCGCATCAGCATCGGCGGCGTTCGAAATTGCATCAATCTTTTCGATCAGAAACGTCCGTGCCTCGTGCAGGTGCGTAATCGCGGCGGTCGAGTTGGGTGGCTCCATTTCGGCAAGAATGGTGTGGGCACCAGCCCAACGGAGAATGTCGTCGGGATTGCGGCCTTTGATCAGCGGAGCCAGTAGCCTGAGGGTGGTGTGCAGACGCTCACGGGACTCTTCGACAGCCTGCAGGTCGTGCAGAACTAACGCGGAGTCATAGTGAGTTGCCGCGAGTGCGGACAAGTAATCGACAACTTGTGGGTTCTCAGCGGCCAGCGGGTCTAAGGTGTTCAGAGCTTGTTCGAAAAAGTCGCGGGCACGAATCAAATCATCCGAACTTCTTGCGGTGTCGGCGACGACGGCGCCCAGCCGTCTGGCGATGATCGCGCGAAGGAACGTGTCTTCCAGCGTGGGAGCTTCTCTTTGGGATTGTGCATCGAGCGTCTGGAAAGCTGCCATCAAAATCCGTTCAACGGCGCGTTCTCGATCATCAACGACCGAGTCTGCCATCAAGATGTAACCCTTGACCTGATCTCGCACGACTTTTGCATTGTCTGGTTCTTGTACGAGAAGACGTTCGCGGATTGACTGAGCGGTTTGGAGATGGTCTAGAGCTACGCCAAGTTGTGGCGACAGCTGGATCGGATCGATTGGCAGAAGTGCTTGGCCGAGGTTCATTTGTGCGTTGGCCAGCAGGCGTTGATTCTCGACGGTTGATTCAATCTTAACCAGCCGCGTTCGGAAGGCGAGTGCAGTGCGAAACGCGTCAAGCTCTTGTTGATTTTGCTGCAGTTTGTTGTGGATCTGGCCGATACGTGTCCAGACATTGCCGAGTCCCTCGAGTACTCGTGGATGGCCTCGGCCCGGAAGCCCTTCGTAGATGCGTCGCGCAGTTGCGAGGTACGTGTTGGCCTCTGCGTAGGCATCTAGATCGCCATCGGTGCTGAGCGCCGCCGTGATGACACCGAGGCGGAAATTAATCAGTGCGGCTTCGGCTTGCAGAGTCGGATCGTCACCTTGAGTTGCCAGGAATTCTTCATAGTATTTCTGCGATCCCAGCAGTAGTTGCCGGCGAAGTGGCTGTAAGCCAGGCCGATCCAGCAGCGTCTCTTCACTGACTAGCGTGAACTGTTCATCGACAGCATTTTTCGCCGCACGAAAACTGCGGTAAGCCCGCTGTGATTCTCGCGTTAGATGAAGGTTCATCAACATCAGCAGCGTGATCACGACGGGAACAAAGATCGCCACAAAGGCCATGAAGGACGCTGCCAGCGGGTTCCTCCGGCACCAGCGCGCGACGACTGCAAACGGGCCGACCGGGCGAGCCAGGATGGGCCGCCCCGACAGATAACGAGTCAGCTCGTCCGCCATGTCCTGGGCCGATGCATACCGTTTTGACGGTTCCTTTGCCAAGCACTTCAAGCAGATGGTTTCCAGGTCTTTAGGCAGCGCGGAATTCAGTTGCCGGGGACGCACTGGCTCGTCATGTTGCACCTGACGAAGGGTTTCCGTGACACTGGCGGCGCTAAATGGCGGTCGGCCCGTCAGCAAGGCGTACAGCACGGCACCAAGCGCGTAGACATCGGCGGACGGCCCCACTTGAGTGGTCGCGCCCGCGGCCTGTTCCGGCGACATGAAGCTCGGCGTTCCGAGAACCTGCCCCGTGAACGTCAGGCCGCTCTCCGTTTCGATCTGCTTGGCCAAACCAAAATCGACGACGCGCGGCATTGCGTGTTCGTCCAGCAGAATATTGGCTGGCTTGAGATCGCGGTGAATGACACCATGTTCGTGCGCATATTGCACGGCGTTGGCGACCGCGCGAATCAGCTCGGTGGCCGGCTTTGGTTCGAGAGGCCCACCCGCGTCCTTCAGATGATCCGCCAGGCTCAGTCCGTCAACAAGAGCCATCGTGAAGTAATGATGTCCTTCTTGTTCACCGATTTCGAAAACGGGCACGATGCCAGGGTGCGTCAAGCCGGCGGCGGCTTCGGCTTCACGGGCAAACCGTTCTATCTCGCCTTCTGTGGAAAACCGCCCGGCCCGAATCATCTTCAGGGCGACTATGCGGTTCAGGCTGATCTGGCGGGCACGATAGACGACTCCCATGCCACCTTGACCGATCGTTTCAAGCAGCCGGTAGTCGCCAAAACGGTCATCGATGAGAACGTCGGTGATTCCCGGTTCCGCATGCGTGGGCCGCTCGCCAGTGCGGTCGTCCTTCAAAGTATGTTCCGAAGTGACGTCCAGCGCGGCGGCCATTGCCTCCAAGACAGCTCGTGGTGAAGAACTTTCCGATAGGTCGTCGAGAAAACCACCTTCGACTGCCTGAACGTGACGTTTGAGCAGTGACTCGACTTCGGTCTGCAATGCCTCGTCGATGCCACAAGCTCTACTTAAATAGGCGTTGCGTTCACCTTCGGAAACCTCGAGGGCTTGCAGGAACACGCGTTTGATGTGTCGCCAACGATCGACGGGGCTTTCGTCTGCCGTGTTCTTTGCTGCGGTGTTCTCGCCCACCGACTTGCTCCCCGCCGTACCAAAACCGAAATCCATCAACTTCATCGACTCTACCACAATTTGTGGAAGATCACGACGAGAATACAGACGAATCACAGGCAGCCGGCGCGGTGGAACGAAGTCCGCGCATCTAGTCCGTAGCGACGGGTTCGGCGACGTGCCACCTTCGCATATCGGCAGGATCACGTTCGATGCGGTTATACAGTGTGTCTCGTTCCACCGGCTCGCGTCCTGCCTCAACAATCAGACGACGGATATCTTCCACGGACAAGAGCTCCGGCGTCGTGGCACCAGCGTCGTGATAGATCAGCTCGTGGCGGACCGTCCCATCCAAATCATCGGCGCCGTAGGATAGGGCAGTTTGAGCCGTGCCGACGCCCAACATGATCCAATAGGCCTTGATGTGTGGAATATTATCGAGCATCAGTCGGCCGATCGCCATCGTCCGCAAGTCCATGATCGAGGACGGTTTTTCGATGTGAGCCAGGCCCGTATTTTCCGGGTGAAAGGCGAGCGGAATAAATGTTTGAAATCCACCCGTCTCATCCTGCAATTCACGGAGCCGAATCAGATGATCGATGCGGTGGTAGGCATTTTCGATATGACCGTACAGCATCGTGCAATTGGTCTTTAGCCCCAGTTCGTGCGCCGCACGGTGAATGTCCAGCCACTTCGATGCGTCCGACTTGTGTTCACAGATCTTGTCGCGAACTTCCGGATGGAAGATCTCGGCACCGCCGCCGGGCATACTGCCCAATCCGGCATCGACCATCTCCTTCAAGATGGCGCGGACCGGCCTCTTGGTAAGAAACTCGAACCAATTGATTTCGACGCCCGTCCACGCCTTCAAATGCAGGCCTGGATAGGCGTCGTGCAAAATCTGCACGCAGTTCAGATACCAGTCGTAAGGCTTCTGGTGATGCAGACCGCCGACGATGTGTAATTCCGTACAGCCGTTTTCGACCGCTTCGCCACCTCGTGCAAGGATCTCCTCGTCGCTCATCACGTACGCACGCGAATCACGCAGGTCGGCCCGAAATGCGCAAAACGTGCAGCGATAGACGCAGGCGTTGGTGGCGTTCAAATGGGTATTAATGTTGTAATACGCCCGGTTACCATTCTTACGCTCGCGAACCAGGTTCGCCAGTTCGCCAAGTTCGTGCAGCGGTGTCGTGGGCTCGTAAAGAAACAGGCCATCTTCGAACGACAGACGCTCACCTGCAACGGCCCTTTCACGGATGCTCTCGATGGTCTGTTGGCTGCTGCGAATCATGCGATTTGGTATTCCTTTGTATTAACAACCGTCGAGTGTACGCGGGTCTTAACAGACTGTCTACCGACCCTATCTTTGATCACCATCTGATTGCAGCGACCTACTCCCGCAGACAAGTGACGAGAGAGGAGATCGAGATGAAGAATGCGGAGTGTGGCCCTACCGTCTACGGTTTCCACTCTTTCAATCGTTCCACTAACGCCGTCACCTTGTCCCGGTTCTTCTCGAAGAATCCGAAGAACACCAGGATGCACACTCCCAGCCCGATGCCGAAGGCCCACCATGGCCAAACGTGATTGATCGAACGCGCTGCGTGCCAAACCATGCTGATCATGGAAAGCAAGACGAACGTGACGCCTAAGTACAGGAACGCTCGGATACGCAGCACGATCCCCGCCATGGCACCCAGCAGTGACAGCCCCAACAGCACCATCGGCGGCCACAGTGCCTGGCCGATCCCTCGAATGAAGATTTCGCCCGCCGAGCTAAGATAGATCACCATCATGCCGACGTACCGTAGCGTCGTCATGGTCGATTCGGGCAGCCGATCGCGGTTGATCTCGGCCGCAATCAGCACAGACAGAGCCGGCGGAATCAGCCAAAGCTGTGGCTGACTGAAGAGCGCGAGCCCACGATCGTCCAGCAGGGACCAAAGGGCACCGTTGGCGGCGACACCGGCGGCAAGCGCGCTGGCCAGCGATTTCCGACCGATACTCAACCCCATGTACAGAATGCCCGCCCCAAACAAATAGAGCGAATAGTCGCTTCTGGATGCAACGAACCACATGCCGATGGCGGGCAGCAAGGGAAGAAAGGTCCCGGTGCGTTGTAGAGGTTCGGCCAGCACGCGAATCCCCGTCCGCTGGAACAACTCGCCGACGCCCGCGCCAGCGAACGCGATCAACAGAATGATGTACGGCCAAAATTCACCCCATTGCCCGAACCACTGTGGACGTGTCAAGTAGATATGTGCGAACAGCAAACCTCCAGCAAGCTGGGCTGCATAGACGTAGCCGGACCGACCTTGCTCGGGCAAATCTAGTGGGTCACGGCCAGGAAGAACGGCCATCACAATCAACGCCGCGACCAAGCCAACCATCACGACCGAGACGGCAGCCAGTTGAATGTCACTGATCGGGGCACCTAGTGTTGGATTGCCGAGATAGAGGAATGCTTCCAACAAAAGAACAGATGCCAACACCAGCAGACCGCAGGCGGCTGCGGACAGGCCGACCCGTTTCAACGACATCTGCCATTCTGGTGACAAATCGCGTCGTCGTGCCACAATCATTGTGTAGCTGAAAGAAACGGCGCAACAGACAATTAGCAAACGAATCACACGGCTCAGCCAAAGCGGCCCGTCCAAACCGGGCGGGATATCGGCCCAACTGAGAAAAACGCAGCTTAGGCCAAGCATCACCAGGGCAGTGAATTGAAAGGCCTGCTTGCGGGCCGACTGTGCCAGGCAACCCAGGCCGATGGCGATCAGCACCGGGATCGGAGACGTCAAGACACGTTGTGGCCGATCCGGATGCGCCAAGACAAGGACCAATCCAAGTAGCAGTGCAAACCCGCCGCCGAGTATGGTCAGTGGCGGCAACCAGTTCGACGTACGCCGCAACCCTGCCACTGGATCGGAAATCTGCAGCCGAACGCCGATTGCCGACAGGTTGGCACCCCGTCGCCACAGCGCCCCAGTCAGTGCGATATATGCGGAAATGGAAATCCCAACTGCCAAGGCCATGTTGTCGACTTGCCATTGAAACGCATCAATGATCATAGCCTGGGCAGCGAGCCCCCACGCGTAAAGACTCAATATCGCCGCACGAGATCGTCGGTCCCACAGCAGCGCGACCAGCAGAGCACCCGTTACCGCCATCGCAACCAGCCCCCACAGCGTGCTCACGTCCACCACTTGGCGAGTGCTTGGCCCACGTTGCAATGCACCGATCGCCGCACCCAACAATGTTGTTGCCAGCAAACCGACCAACGCAATTGCTGCGAAACAACGGTGCGTCGGAAGCCAATTTGAATCCGGCTGAAACGGTTGGTCGTGACGCTGTTGCGAGTTGACTTCAATGGCCAGCCAGAATCCTGCGCCAACCGCCATCGTGATGATCAACCAATGCGCCAGTAACAGCATTTCCGAGGAATCGGCGAGACTCGTGTCGATCGTACCGACCCAGACGTAGGTTGCCGCCACGGTCGCCAGCAACGTCGAAGCGTACGCCAGCAACTGGCTCCGAACACGTAATGCGGCGGCCCCGGCCGCCAACG
Source organism: Planctomycetaceae bacterium (assembly GCA_002685655.1). The sequence goes on along the minus strand of NYXM01000097.1, from coordinate 252 downwards.
CAATCGTCACGGTTGCCCCGAAAGCCCACCAGGGGCCGGTCGGATCTTCAACGGCAGCGTACAAAGCTAATGCCGCGACGATTGCACCAACCGTACAGCCCCAACCAATCAAGATCCACGCGTTGGCTGACCTACCATCGAAAAGCGGAGCTGAATGGGAATTGCGCTGTGGCCACCAAGATTCGGCAGCGGCAGATGCCACCACCAGCGTCCAGCCCACCAATAAGACATGAAACGACAGCCAATTGGCAG
>NYXM01000096.1 GCA_002685655.1 Planctomycetaceae bacterium | reverse complement strand
GATCGTTCGAGGAATTACTGTCCGATAGTCGCCTTTCGCTCCGCGAAAGGAGCGTGCTTTCGCGGAGCGAAAGACGACAATAAAAGATCGAACACTGCTTAGTGCGTGTTAGCTTGGCAAACTGCTCCACCTGCCAGACAAGCAGGCAGGGGAAAACATGACGGTGATTATTGTTCACCTCTATGCAAGCCCGCGTACTCATTCCCGAACAGATGGATGATCCCGATTTGGATCGCCACGAGCATGTGAAGGCACTGCGTGGGCTACAGCGAATCAATGCGTGGACCGGGAACGTGTCGTTAGTGTGGAAGCACGTCTCGACGATGGCAGGTGAGAGCAACTCACGACTGCTGCGAGTGCTAGATATTGCCACCGGCGCGGCGGATGTCCCTATTGGGATCTTAAAGGCGAGTGCATCGCAGGGCGTGAATCTGGAGATCGACGCTTGTGATTTCAGTGACCAAGCGATCGCCATTGCTACCGAGAATTGTTCCACGGCGAATGCCCGAGTACGTCTCTTTCGTCACGACATCCTGCACGACGAAATACCAGAACGGTACGATGTCGTGATCTGTTCTCAGTTCCTCCATCATCTATCGAACGAGGAAGTTGAGATTGTCTTGCACAAAATGAAGTCGGCCGCGACGAGGCGTGTCGTTGTCGTGGATCTTGAGCGCAGCCATGCGAACTGGCTCCAGGTTTATCTGGCGACGCGAGTTCTCAGCCGCTCCAAGGTCGTCCATTGGCGACGACAATTGGCTGGTCGTTCATGACAGATGCACCGACGAGTGCCGCGGCACCGTCAGCGAACAACGCGTTTCCACGAATTCGTTCATCGTCCCATCGCAAGCGGTAATGCAGGCTGCATAACTCGACAGCACACAGTAAGAGCTTTGCCGTCGGTTCTGCCGCGACCAATCCACGAGCGGCTCGGAGGCCATTTAGCGCTCCGTGGCACCCCATGTAGCCGATGTGGAGTCGCTCCGTCGTCTTCGGAAGATCAAGTTGTTCGACCAATTCGACGTCGATGCCAGGAGCGTCGAAGCCGGTGCATGAAACCGTTATCAAGTGTGTAATGTCATGTGATGCGACACCCGCGACGCGAAGCGACTCGGCAGCAGCCTGCCTTGCCAACGGTCCGGCATGTGTGGCATAGAGCTGCATCCGCTCGCCTGTACTGCGTCCAGCGCTCGCGCTCGGTGTGTTGCAGTTCCCTGCCCAATCGTATGCAGTACGATGCGGCACACAAGTGTGTCTTTTCTCGATACCGGCTTGACGGAACATCGTCCGCAACAACCGAGTGTCACGTTCGTTGCGACAGATCAGCTGAGCCGACATGGCCAGAGCTTCGTCTTGCGTCATCACATGTTCCGGCACGGCTGTGGCAATGCCGAGAATCTCGAAGCTCAAGTGGTGTCCTCCCGTTGAGACGGTAGGTCTGCTAACGACAATCGGAAAAGAAGCGATGAGAGCATCCGAAAAGGACGTGTCGTACGATACTCCTCGTCGTGGTCGAACCCAACAATCATCACAAGCTCTCCTGCTCTGTCATTCTCACTCGCTCACGACTCGCCGCACCTCAATTCCGCTCACCAGCGGAAGATTGATGTTCGGCGCAAACTCGATATCCAATCGGCCGTCCTCGACCTTCACGCGGATCGTGTTCTGAACCGCCTTACCGAACCCTGCCTCCGCAAACAGGTCGATCTGTTCGACAAGTGGTTGTCCTTCGACGCTGGCCGAAAAAACGCGTTTGCCGAGCGACTTGAAATACGGCTCGGCCGAGATCAGTGTGACATCGTACTGCCCGTTGTCCAGATCGAAACGGTACGCAAACTCGCCAAAGCGGGAATCGTCGAGCAGCGGCCGGCCCGTCTTGGCGTGAAACGCTTTCCCTCCCGTTGCTCCAAAGCCGTCCTCGGAATATGCGCGGTCAGCTATCCAAACGGCCCCCGATTCGTCCTTGATCTGCTTACCGCCCACGTTCAAACGCAACACGCGCTCTGCACTTCGCAGCGACTGCATGTACGCCAGCAGATCGCGCTTCTGCACATCGCTCAAACCGGCCGTCAGTCCAGTCGGCATCAGCGACGTCGACAACAGCTTCATCTCTTCGATCTCGTTTCGTTTGAGCACGATCGTCTTACCGGTCGTATTCTCCTGCGGCACGACGAGCGTCACCGTGTCCCCCTCTGCTTTGAGCAGCCGGCCAGTTTCGACCCGGCCGTCTTCCGTTACGACGATGTACGATTCGAAGCCGGTCTTGATATTAGCATTGGGCTGTTCGAGCGACTCGACAAGCGCTTTGAGGCCCAACGTCGACCCGACTTCACGCAGATCAGGTCCTAAAAGCTTCATACTGCCGTCGACGGTATGGCAGTTTGCACAGGCCCGCTCCTTGAAGACGGTCTTCCCCGTGAGGGGATCGCCGGCCAAGACCAGCTTCAACGGATTGATGTCCGCCAGCGCAGATTCTTGATCAGGATTCACCCACGGCGCGTGGATGAAGCGATAGATCGCTCCTGCGGGTTCCTTGAAAGGGACGTGCGCCGGCCCCTCGCGCCCAAACTGCGCGACATACAAGTCCCCAGCTGGAGAAAAGCAAAGGTCAATCACCTTGGCCGGCCCCGTCGAGAACCGGTGCTCCGTCGCCTCATACGTCCCGTCGTCCTGCTTGGTCAGCTTAACGCGGACGAGCGCCCCATTTTCCCATTGCCCGTCTGGCCCCCACAGCGCGATGAACAGATCGCCAGCCACGCCGCCGAAGTCGTTATCCAGATCGTTGAACGCAATGCCGCCGCTGCCCGCTCCGTAGTGAAGCTCGAGAATCGGTTTGCGAGGTTCAACGCTCGGCAGACGATCGCTATGAGGGTTGTGCCCGTAGTTCGCCCCCGCAATGGCGTGGTTCAGTTCTTCCGTCGGGTTGCCGCCCCCTTTGTTGTCCGAAAAGAACATGTCCCCGTGGGGATTGAACGCCAAGCCGTAGGCATACCGCAGCCCGTTGGCGAAGCGTTCGATCTTCTTCCCGTCCGGGCTGATTCGCAGGATCGAACCTCGTAGACCCCCGGGGTCCGCTTTGCGTGCGCCGTTGAGATAATCGGTACACAATATCGCATACAGATGCCCATCCGGTCCGAAACGCGGCGCGAACGTCCAATCAAAAAAGTGCATCGTGAACGGCCACCCCGCAGCAAACGTCTCTGAATGATCAGCCCGCCCGTCGCCGGTCGTATCTCGGTAGATGCGAATTTCCTGAGTCGTCGCCACGTACAGATCGTTCCCTTTGAAGACCATGCCCGTCGGATAGCGCAAGCCGCCGTGTTGCGGCGTCCCGGGATACTGAGCCGCGTCGTCCGAAGAATACTCCTCGCCGCTGGTTGAGATGTCCGCGAACAGCGCCGCCGTCTCTTCGAGCCCATCGCCGTCCCTGTCTTCGAGACGGTAGATCTGACCGGTGTAGTTGGCTGCATAAATCGTTCCCTTAGGTCCAGCGGTGATTGCCGTCGGGTTGTGCAGCATGACGCCCGTCTGGATCGGCAGTTTGACCGCCGCGTGCGAGCCGTACACCTTGACGTCCTGATCGATGTGGGCATCGATCGTCGCCCGGGTAATTCCCGACCAAACGACCGGCGTGCCGACTCTGCTCTGCGCGGCTGTCGGGAAATTCAGAGGCCGCTCCAAACCCACCGTACCCCGCGCTGCCCACTCGCAACCGCGGGCCAGCGTTGTCTGAAACCCAACGCACTTCAGCGCGACGGCGTCGTGTCCCAACACCGTCACGAACACCCTCCCCTTGCCGTAACGCACCGTCCACAGCAACGGCTCGTTGAGCTTGGTGACGGGCGAGTAAGCCGTGGCCAGAATCTCGACGTTTTCGGCCGGTCCGCGCATCCCGTGATAAAGTTCGTCGGCCGTGTGCATCCACGTGTCGGGGAGCCCCGCCATCACGGCGTGTTGCGATGCGCGCGTGTGCAAGGCATACTCATGCCGTGCTCCATGGCCGGCACCATGGCCCTTGCCCGCCGGTTGGCGAACAAGCTCACCACTCAGACTGACGGCCAACCGATTTCCAAACTGGGCCGCCCGCCAGCCGATGCCGATCATTCGGTTGAATGCCTCGCGTTTCGGAAACGAGGCGACCGCCGCGTGAAAGGCGACGAAGCCGCCCCCCTCTGCGACGAATTGCTCCAAGTCTGCGTGCACGCTCTCCGGCCAATCGCGTCCGAAGTAATTCGACAGCACGACGTCGTACTTGGAAAACTCGGGGCCGAACGCCTTCCAGTCCGCCTCGCGCGACGGAGTCGTCACGACGTCGACGTCGAACCGCTCTGTCTGACCCAGCGAATAGGACAGAAGCGGGGTAACCGTTTTCCAGTCGTGGTTGTTCTGCCCGTCCACGATTAACAGCTTGAGCTTCTGCGACGTGTCCGCTCCCTCTTCCGCCTTGGCCACGACGACGGCCACGAGAAGATGCAAACACGCCAGAACTATCACGAGGCGGCTTCTCATCACGCTAACTCGATTTGTTGGTTGTGAATTGAATTGAATAAAGGTCGGCATCCTTTAGCACAAATCGGAGCCGCACCGGCTTGCCGGCCAAGCCGCTGATATCCGCCCCCTGTTTCCAGTTCACCGTGTGCTCAAGCCTGTCGCCGATGATCTCAGGGCAGTTCTTCAGAGCAAAGCCCTCAATCGGTTTTCCTTCGGGCGATTGTATTTCCACAAACAGGCCGCCTGCCGCCGAGGTGGCGTAATTGATTGACAACTTCGAGCCGGTGAACACGAATGGCTTGGTCACAAGTTCGCCACCTTTGTAGGGACCATTCACGGAAACAAAACCGTCGGGCCGGATGACATATCGCCGTACGTGATTCGAGGAATAGCCGGAATGATGCTTCACATAGATTGACAATTCCCGCTCGCCGGTTTCCACGATCCCGCGTGCGGCATAATTCGCTCGGGACGTCCAGTTTTGCAGATCGGCTCCCGGCCGGATAAACGCCTCCATAAACGTGCGTCTGAAATTGTCTCCGCCTCGCGCCGATGCCAGCAGAATGTCGGTGCAGTCGTTAGCGTAGTTCCATTCTGTCGGTGTGCCGATGCGTCGGGCTTCCTCCGCAGTCACCACGCGGCGACCCGGCAGGAATCGAGTGGGAAGCCCCAGATAGATATGCGGGGCGCGAAAGTACGGATCGAACTGGTTCGTGTAAAGGTGCTGACGCGGATTGCCGCCAAGCTCCAGGTCAACCGTCGCAGTCCAATGGATGAAGTCCTTCGATGTCGTCCGGGCGATCCAACGCTTTCCATCGCGAAACACACGGAAATAACAGACATACTGTTCTTCGCTGACAGACCAGAACGCGTTGTTCTGGGAGTCGAATGCTCCCTCTGTGATCACAGGATCGGCCTGGAGTTGTTTCCAATGCAGACCATCCGACGACACGAAGGCCAGAAGTCCCGGCTTACCAGTCCCGCCCAAGGCTTTGTACCGTTGGTCAGATGGGCATTCTGGATTCACGTCGACGAATGGTGCGAAGTTGTGGCATCCGCGACTGCGCGCCAGCACGACGTTGTTCTCTTTGGTTCCACGTACTTCGTAGATTCCAAGTTTCGGTCGGGTCCAATGGATGCCGTCCTTGCTTTCGGCCACGCAGGTCACTTCGGTATCCAGATCGTGTTTGGCTTCGGGCATCCCCCGATAGTAGAACCGATACGTCTCGCCATCTTTGAGAACCGTCTCGTAGCCGCTGTATAGCCCTTCCCAAGGCTGATCAAACTTAAGTACGATCTCGCGTGGTTGCGGTCGATGTAATACGAGCCGAGAACCGTCCAGCGATGCGATCAAGTGATGGTCGACAAACAGCTCACGTCGGGAGCCGATGTCGATGGGTTCGGCGGCGTGCAGTGGGACGGCAAGAAGCGGCAGCAGACCAGTGAGCAGTATGGCGACGGTGTATTTCATGTTGGCCTCATCAATTCACTTATCTTCATTGAGCAGCCGGCGGCGGATACCGGCTTTGAGTTTAGTTGCGACGCAGACCGCCGCTCGGCTGCATCAAATCGTTCCGCCTTCATTACTTCTGACCATCATACCGTGTTTAACGATGTTTCAAGACCAACAATCTAACCACCGACAGAGGCGGTGAACCACCACGATGGACACGAAGAGCACGAAGGCATCAGAGGACGAAACGTTTGATGCCGCCCTTCAGAGTGGTGACGTTAAAGTTCATTAGCAGACCGATCTTCCCCTCGGCCAGTTTCACATAAGTCAACAGTTGTGCCTCGTGGATTCGTTTGATCTCGTCCACGCTCTTCAGTTCGATGCACGAGTACATCAAGTCGGTAGCCACAGTCCAGTCGGATCCCTTTGTACTGGACTGGCTGCGGGTGTTGGAGTTGAAATGCAATACCGTTCAACTTGAACTCATGTGCCAAGCACTGTTCGTAGGTAAATTCGAGCAAGCCCGGTCCCAGTTCCCAATGGACTTCGATGGCACAACCGATCACGCGACTCGAAAGATCGTCGAACACCATACTTTCGTGCTCTTCGTGTTCTTCGTGGTCCTCTATTCACGCCGCCGTTTGGTGGAACTTCGGGATGTTCCACCTCAAGGTCTCTTTTAGTCTCCTCGTGTCGAGCGTGCGAGTGATACGAAACACACCGGCAGGAGCGCAATAGTCGCTGGCCAAACACACCAGAGACAATCTTGGCAAGGTGTACATCCCTGCCAGCGTCATTCAACGCTTAGTGTTAACAGATTTCCGGCACACGTTCGAGCCAAGGGCCTGTAAGTTTGAGGGGGCGTGAATTGGGGGACGTGAAGGACAGCACCTGCCTGCCATTGCTTGATGGACCAAGTGATTACGGGGATCGCTTGACAAAGAATGTTGCATAAGTCGTCCACAGTCGCCAGAACGAATTGTCTGCCATACAATCTACGTACGTGATCGGGACTGTACAGCGGGAGGATTCGAGCTGTGGCCTTTTCCGCTTCATGAAGCACTCCTCTGGTCGAACGGACCTTGCATGACCGTACGCATCATTATTCTCGACGGGGCCACGCTGAACCCGGGAGACAATCCCTGGACGATCATCGAGGAGCTTGGCCAAACCAGGATCTTCGATAGCACTCCGGAGCCACAGATCGCCGAACGTCTGTTCGGTGCACAGATCGCTGTAACCAACAAGACGCCATTGCGTTCTGACACGTTCGCGTCACTTCCCAGTCTGGAACTCGTATCCGTGACGGCTACCGGCTACGACTGTGTCGACATCGATAGTGCGCGGAAACTTGGTATTCCCGTCTGCAACATTCCGACCTACGGAACTGATTCGGTGGCACAGTTCGTATTCGCGTTGCTACTGGAGCATTGTCATCACGTCGCACAGCATGACGCCGCTGTCCGCGATGGGGAGTGGGCGACGCACGGAGCCTTTTCGTTCTGGAAAACGCCGCAAATAGAATTATCCGGGCGGACCATGGGCATTATCGGTTTCGGTCGCATCGGTCGGCGCGTCGGCGAGATTGCCCATGCATTCGGCATGCCTGTGCTCGCCTGTGACGAGTTGCAACGGGACCCTCCCGCTTACGAACCGTTCGCTTGGGCAAGTGCTCCCGACATAGCCCAGCGGTCGGACGTTGTCACTTTGCACTGCAATCTGACGGACAGCACGAAAGGGATTGTCAGTCACGAATTCCTTCAGCGCATGAAGCCCACAGCATTCCTCATCAACGCCGCCCGCGGTGCGCTTGTTGACGAGATCGCTCTCGCCGAAGCTCTCAATTCGGGGCTCATCGCGGGTGCAGCGCTTGACGTTGGTTCGTCCGAGCCTATTCGCGTTAACAATCCGCTGCTTGCTGCGAAAGATTGCATCATTACGCCGCATATTGCCTGGTCGACGCTGGCAGCGCGGCGACGATTAATGCAGACCACGGCCGCGAACATTCAGGCATTCTTGGACGGTTCGCCCCAAAACGTGGTCAATGCTCCGATTTGACCGTCCGAATCGCTGCTTCTGCCCAAAATAAACCAAACTGAAATGTAGTGACGACTTCGCGCTCGCCACCCTTGAAAACACGGTACTTCCGAGATTTGGTGGGGAAGTTGGGTTAGTTCCCAGGACCTTGCGATCCAAACCGCGGGAGAAAAGCGACAATGTGCAAACTCACTGGCCGCTCAGTGCAGCGATAGGCGTGCGCACAAAAAACAGGCCCGGGCCGCCGGGTTGATTTGGATCCAGATCGTAAAACAGTGTACCCAGCATTTGCTGATCGAGCTGGACGGTGCGCGGCCAGCCGCGTCCGCTGATGCGCCGGCCCGGATTGTAGATCTCGACGGACTCACGGTCGCTCCACGTTTGGCCGTCATCGCAGGAGACGAGCAGTTCGTAACTCCATTCGCCGTCGACGCCCACACCGTACACGATTGATGTCAAAACGATCCAATCGTTGTCAAGCACGGTAAGGTCGTATCCCGCCACGCCAAAGTAGGGCAACGCGTTCATGGCTCGCCACGTCTTGCCGCCGTCAGTCGAACGCAGCCCTCGCACCGACTTCCCGGGACGGCCGACTGGCACCGGCGCGTTGGCCTGCGGCGCGCCACTGACGATCGTTCCTTTCGCCGTGCGGACGATCGGGACCATCCCGTGGTTTCGTCCGTCGCCAAACGGACGAATCGTATTGCGACTGAGATCGAGCACGACTGTCCGGTCGTACAACGGGCAGACCCATCGATTCTCATCAAGCTCGAGGATCGAGTGTCGCAGGCAACTGTAGTTCGAATGATCATCGATGGGCAGGTCCCGCGGCGAGCTCCAAGACATTCCTTCGTTATCGCTCACGCAGTACTGCGGCACACGCCAACGGCGCTCGCCCTCACGGCGGTAGCAGGACCAGTGCAACACAATCCGCCCGTCGCGCAATGTCGTCAGCGAACCGGGATAGATCGAGCAATCGTTGATCACCGGGATCACGACGGGCGCCGACCAGGTTCGCCCGCCATCACGCGAACGGCAGAGTAGCAACTCCTTGCCACCGCCACCGCTCTTGTTGTAGACCGCCAGGACGTCGCCACTGTGGGTGACACATACTGACGGATGCACATGTCCGTCGATCACGTCGGCGACGCGCACCGGCGTCGACGGCTTCGCACTTTCGGCATATGAGTTCCCTGTCCATGTCGCAGAAGCGAGTAAGACACAGATCGACGCAGCGGGGCTTGGTCTGAGGCGACGGGCAGATGGAAACTTACCTGTAAGACGTGCACTCTTGCCGGTCAATCCTTCTGCGACGGGCAAGAGCGCCCGTCCTACGACTGGTAAGCCAGATTTCGCCGTTGGTCTTAACATGTTCAATTCCTCAAGTGAGCCTTTGAGTTTGGTGCTCCTTATCGTACAAGCGCGACAATTGATTACAATTACGCACGGTTTGACATCATTGTCGAACTACAAGCAACCGAATTGTTGAGGCAATCATGAAATCCGGGAAATCCGTCATCCACTCGGAAACGATCGAATCTCCGACTGGAAAGGTCCTGCTGGTCATTGGCGATGCGGCAGAAGTGATCGACACCGTTTACCCTTTGATGCGAATGCAGGAGGCCGGCTATCGGGTCGTCGTCGCCGGCCCGGATGAAAGATCCTACTGCCTCGTCCAACACCAGCGGCCGGAAGGGTGGGACATCACTCAGGAAACCGCCGGCTACCAGATTCAGGCGGATATTGCGTTCCGGGACGTCAAGCCCGATGAGTACGCGGGGATCCTAGTCAGCGGCGGGCGAGCGCCTGAGTATATTCGTTACGATGAACACCTGCTGAATGCCGTGCGATGGATATGCGAAGCAGGCCGACCGGTTGGTTCTGTATGCCACGGTATTGAAGTGCTGGCCATGGCAGACGTCATCCGCGGGAAGCGCATCACCACGGTACCGAAATGCCGCTTCGACGCGGAGGTGTGCGGCGCGACGTACGTCGAGACCCCGGTGGTCGTGGACGGTCTCCTTGTCACCGCACGTGGCGCTCTCGACGGCTGGCGGTGGATGCGGGAGTTTGTGCGACTCCTGGAAGAACAACGTACTTAGGATCGCTCGACGAATTACTGTCCGATAGTCGCCTTTTCGCTCCGCGAAAGGAACGTGCTTTCGCGGAGCGAAAGGCGACAATTAAAGATTGAACACTGTCTAATACGTCCCCTGAAACGCCCCCATAAATATGAAAGCAGCATCAATGAACCACCGACTTTACTCTCTAGTCGTCCCAGCGAGTGCTTTCATTGCCTTGGCGGCGGGCACCATGATTACCGTCGTCACTGCTTCAGCGGAGCAAATCACGCTTTACGTCGCCACCGACGGCGATGATGCTTGGTCTGGAACATTGAAAGCGCCGAACGCGGCGAAAGACGATGGCCCGTTTGCAACACTGGTCCGCGCGCAAGGCGCTGTCCGCCAGTTGAAAAGAGAGAATCGACTTCCCAAAGGCGGCGCTACGGCCGTGGTGCGGGGTGGCATTTACAGCCTTTCTCAGCCGTTGGCATTCACGGCGGCAGATTCCGGAACCAACGAGTCTCCAATCTCGTACCGAGCAGCGCGAGGCGAGAAGGTGAGGCTTCTCGGTGGCAGGCTGGTCACCAACTGGAAGTCCATCACCGACGCAGATGTACTCGATAAGTTGGACGAATCGGCGCGCGGGCAAGCCAGGCAAGCCGATTTGAAGGCGCTGGGTATCACCGACTTCGGCTCGCCGTCCGGCGGGGGGGTAGAACTGTTCTTTGGTGGAGAACCGATGACCTTGTCGCGGTGGCCTAACGAGGGCTTTGTGCCAGTCGTCGACGTGCTCGGTAAGACGCAGGTCGACATTCGCGGGACCAAAGGATGTGCCGAAGGGATCTTCCAGTACGAGGGCGACAGGCCCCAGCGTTGGCTCGCCGAGCGGGATGCCTGGGTCCACGGGTATTGGTTTTGGGACTGGGCTGAGCAGCGTCACAAGATCAAGTCTATTGACATTGAAAGCCGTAGCATCGAGGTCGAGCCGCCGTACCATGGTTACGGTTACCGCAAAGGACAGTGGTTCTACGCATTCAACCTGCTGTCAGAAACTGATCAGCCGGGCGAATGGTATGTCGACCGTCAGAGTGGCGTCCTCTATTTTTGGCCACTTTCGCCCGTCGAGAACGGTGAGGCGATCGTCTCAGTGCTGCCGACTATTGTGACGATGAGGGACGTGTCCCACGTCACACTGCAGGGATTCATATTCGAGGGCGCTCGCGGCACGGCGATCGCCGTGTCGGGCGGAACAGGAAACCGCGTGGTCGGCTGCACCATTCGCAACGTCGGTGGCTGGGCCGTCACCGTGTCGGGAGGCAGTCGGCATGGCGTCGTCGGCTGTGACATCTACCAGACGGGCGGCGGCGGGATATCGCTAAGTGGCGGGAACCGGACGACGCTCACGGCGGCGGAACATCTGGCGAAAAACAATCACATCCATCACTATGCCCGCGTGAAGCGAGTTTACCAGCCGGGCATTACGTTGCAGGGCGTCGGCAATCGAGCTGCACACAACCTGATCCACAACGCGCCGCACATGGGCATGGGCTTCGGTGGCAACGGTCACTTAATCGAGTTCAACGAAATACACAACGTTTGCCAGGAATCGAACGACGCTGGGGCGATCTACACGGGCCGCAACTGGACCATGCGCGGCACGGTCATTCGGAACAACTACTTGCACCACATCAACGGCTTCCAGGGACGCGGCTGCGTGGGCGTTTATCTGGACGACATGTTCTGTGGCACGGAAATCTCCGGCAATCTGTTTTATCGGGTGACGCGAGCCGCCTTCATCGGCGGTGGGCGGGACTGCGTCGTGAAGAACAACCTATTCGTACACTGCAAACCCTCGCTGCACATTGACGCCCGCGCTCTGGGATGGGCACACGATCATTCAGATATGTGGATCAAGGAGGGACGCGAAAAGGGAACCCTGTCGGGAATCCACTACAAAGAGCCTCCGTACAGCGAGCGTTATCCGGAACTCATAAACATCCTGGACGACGACCCCGCGGCACCGAAGGGTAACCGGGTGTTTCACAACGTATCGTTCGGCGGCCAGTGGGACGGCGTTCGGGGCGAAGCCAGAAAGTACCAGACCATCGAGAGTAATCTCGTGGACGTCGATCCGCGCTTTGCCACGCCGAATCGAATCGAGGAAGGTAACGGGACGCGTGCGGTCGACTTCGAACTCAAGCCAGACTCGCCGGCCTTCGCTATTGGCTTTGAGAAACTACCCCTCGACCGGATTGGGCTCTACGAAAATGAAGACCGTGCAAGCGCACTTGAGAGCTCGCATTAGGCATGCGAGGCAAAAGCGCAAACCCTTTTTTTCGAAACGTCCCGCACAATCGAAACGGCTCAGCCTGAACCAAGATGGGATGAACCACCAGCTGTTGTGGCACGGTCTCCCGACCGTGCCACGGTGGTGCATCACGACTCACCGATTGACCTTCCCTCCGAACGTGGACCGGTCGGGAGACCGGCCCAGAACGTGTTATTTCATGCAAATCCCTCGTTTTGCGGGGCAAGTCAGAGCTTATGGCCTATGGCTGTGGTCAATTAGTCCAATGACCGTATTGTCAGAATTCGCACGGAATGAGACGAGCAGCCAGATTCAGTGGAATTAGTTGAATTAGTTGAATTAGTGCCCCATCAAACCAACATGTTGCTGGACTCGCGAGGCCAACAAAAAGTGCCCGCCGACCTGTCCGGGCACTCAATGCCCAAGTTTTTGGCCTATGCTTCAGGTAGCTCGAAATGATGGTATGCATGACGGCTTGTACGATGACCTCGCACTCATTTCCAGCAAACTATGCACAACGGAGATTTGGTCACAGGCCAATCTCTGTCAGTCTGGTAGGTAGTGTCGCGGTGGCGGCGGATATGATGAAAGTCTGAATCGGCCGACGAGCGACGGACTTCTTGAATGCACGTGAGAAAGACTGAACGGAACAAGAAAATGTCCAATGGCCACAAAGTCCTTCTGGTTGATGACGAGCCAACGGTGCTATCGGTGATTAGCCTCTGGTTGGAGGAGGCTGGATATCGGGTGCGGTGTGCCGAAGATGGCAACGAGGCCATCATCGCGATCAATGCCGAATGTCCCGATATTCTGATCACCGACTGGCAAATGCCTAACATGGATGGCATCGAGCTGTGTCGCTGGCTGCGTAGTCAAGATCTTCCGAAGGAGGTCTACACGCTGTTCCTCACAATCGTTTCGGACGTTGAAAAGGTCGTCGAAGCCTTGCACGCAGGCGCGAACGACTTCCTGAGCAAGCCCGCTAATAAGTGGGACTTGATTGCTCGGGTGAACGTTGCATCGCGAAGGCTCGAGACAAGCGAATCGATGTAGCGAGCAGGCGGGGTACAGGGTTAGTTTGACGTGCCCCATCATTGGTCTGTAGCTGGCCCGTCAAACGTGTCTCGTTTGGCGTCCATTTCTCGGACGTATTCTGAAGCGTGGCCCGAATCTCTAGCGGCCCCGAATCGTCTAGCTTACCAACGGCCGCTTCGTGGTATTATTGCTTCCGGAGGATCGCCGCTGGGCGTTCGTTCGCGATCACTTTGAACGCGCATTGCCAGATGGACTGGTATGGCTGCCGTTGGCACCGTCTTGCTGCCGTACGTCGCCTCGGAGTCATACGGACATGAAAGTCACTCGACACACGCTATTCTGGCCTTTTGAATTCGCTCTCGTCGAGCTTGTCGGGATAGGAGACCTTCTGCGGACTTGATTCGACAAACTTCTCTCCGTCGCGGTACATGGTTCTCTTCGTCGAGCTCTTGAATCCGTCGAATTCCTTGTACTCGTGAAAAACGGCCTCCTCGGTGACTTCCTGGAAGCCCAGCTCTGCGATCTTAGCCCTGTACTTTGTCTTCTTGATCAGTCCTGTCTTCTTGCTGAACTGCATTGTGATCGTGGGCATCTTCTCGTGTGCGATCTTGATGCCTTGACACTCCTCGCCTTCGACCGTCTCGGGTTCCGCAAGGCTCAGCCTGAACGCCTTGTTTCGTTTTTGCAGCGGGATCAGCGACATCGCGTAGTTGATCAATGTACCCTGCTTCGCCACTTCGAGCGCATCGCCCTCTTGGTCCGTCACATTGCCCATCGCAGACATCCATGCCTTGTCCTTGTCTGTCACCATAATGAACTGCCCGATGATCTCCATCCGATATCGGCCGGGATTGGTCATTTGGAATACGTACCGGCCCTCGTACGGCACACCATCGCCCATGCCGTAATACATTCCTTTATCTTCCATGATCGTGTTCACGGTCTTATTGAGGGCCTTCTTTCCGCCCATGACTTTGATGGCACGGTCAACCAACCTTTGAGCTTTCGCCGCGTCATCCGCGGCCCGCAGCGGCTGAACGAGTTGCAAGGCCAAGGCGGACAATAAAGCAATTCGAAAGGTGCGTTTCATGATCGGTTTGCTCCTATGTTGAATCTGAGTATCGCGCGGAAGCCGGAATTCTAGACCTGAACAACCGAGTGTCTTGGGTAAATAGTCTATCAGAATGGTCAGGGCAAATCAGCGTGTAGGTTTATTGCGCGTCAGTGACTGAGGCACGCCGACGCGTGCTGAGGCGGGTGAGGCTGGTAACAAGCGACTGACAGTTCCAACAAGCCGTGGGGAGTAAGGCCCCCGACGAAGCCAGGGTATTTCGGGGCGGATTCATGTCTGTAAGGTCTCTCGGTCGGCGATCGGTTGACAACCTTCGACAAGCGGCTCACGCTGTATCCGTTTTGCCAGCGCCACGGAGCGGTGCTAGATGGCTTCTCCGTTTTCTCTACGCGGCGAAGCCCGTAACTTGGTAGCGTAATCGAGCGGACGCCTTCAAGACTCAAATGGAAAAACCCGGATTGACCGAAAAAACACCACTACGGAATCAGACCTTGAACAGCCCGTATCGATTAGCGCAAGCCGTATCTTTCGCCACGTTGTTTCTCCTGGCGGCGACGCCGCCGGCTTATGGACAAAAGAGGATCGAGATCCATGATCTTCATTACGGCATAAGACAGTTGTTTCTGGATGACGGGATTGTCGCAAGATTGAGTCATG
>NYXM01000095.1 GCA_002685655.1 Planctomycetaceae bacterium | reverse complement strand
TGAGCGCTCGCAACACTCTATAACCCGAGCGGCGCGAGACACCGAGACTGGCGAGAGTTTTGGCTCAAATCAGACCACGGTGGCCAAGCGGATTCGCACAGCGCGAGTCGCGCACCACGACGAGATCGCCAGTCAGAGACTTCCCACAACGCGCCAACTTGTTGCCACAACTGGCGATAGAACGCAGTAAGGCCGACGTCTCTGGACGCCGGCCTTTCGTATAACCCTGCGGTAGCCGGATTTCGCTATCGTGAAAACAAGTTGTGGGGTCGGGATTCGGATCTGCAACTGTGGGGTAATGGCGAGCCATTGCTGTCCATCGATCTGAGGAAGCACCGCCAAGCATCACCCCGCCTGTCAGCAGACGGACCGGTCTCGTCGGTGTCGATACGGTCATCGCGCGCTCGCAATTCGCCCAAGCTTCCGCCGGCGCAGTCCTCGCTACATCAGGCAATTGCAATCCGCATTGCACAGCCCGACCGCCTTGCGAACGGAATGCGTCTCCTTGCACAGGCTGACGCGACTGTCCGGAAGATACTTACGCGACAGATCGGTAACAATCCGATAGATCGCGATTCGTTCATCCTCCGGAACATGAAAGTGCGTGCCTTCCTTGCTCAACTCGGTCGGCTCCCATTCCATCGGCGGCAAGCCCCACTTTTCGCGCCAAGTGTCGAGCTGCGAATTCTTTTCGCGGTAGGTCCCAAGTGTCACATACCTTGGCCGCAATCCTAACGCGGCAGCCTCGGCAAAGAATTCGTCATACATCGTCTCCCAGCCCGGCGGATAAAGAATCGGATCGATCCGCCATCGCGTCTCGAATCCCCATCGCTGTGCCTGCAGACATGCTTCCAAGCGGTCTTGGATTGGCGGTGTGATCCGCTCCAGCGTGTCCGGCCATTTGCCTTCCCAGAGATCGGTGATTGGCTCGGGATTAAGGGAGAATGTCACCGCGACATTGGCGGTCGGTAATCCTTCCAGATAGTGAACATTCTTGCTTTTGGTCAGCAAGATCAGGTAATTGCGCTGCGGATTTTTGTTGGGGTCCGCAAACATCGGTATCAAGTGACGGGCGTGCTCGGTGACACCTTCGTACAACAACGAGTCGGACCGGTCGATTCCCAATCCCATCGTATCATGTCGTCGACGACTTGGATCATTTAACCAACCGCTCGCCGCGGACCAGAAGGCTTCGACGTTCTCGTACAACAGATGCCGTAACGGGTCACGCATGGAACGGAACGTGAGCATCAGGAAACAGGATCGACAACCGAGGCCGCATGCTCCACTTCCAATACCGAGGTCCCACCATATCGGCGGACAAAACGTGTCCTTGTCGCCATGTTTGGCAAAAGTGACCAGATCGGAACCGCGTTCTGCTCTGTAAACCTGAAGGTCGCGGGAAAGACCAACGACGTCAGCAGGAATGGTTTCGAGACGCCACTTTTCTTCTTGAACTCGTTTGTCGACGTATGCCGCTTGCGTCGCGTTTCGGCGCGACTGAAAGTCGTTATCCAATACCTTGGTCATAGTGTAAGTACGCTCCATGCACGAAGGCGACTATCAGTCGCCTTCGTGCTATGAATCAATTGGATGGTAAGTCAGGTAACGTTCCTGAAACCATGCCAGGCCAATTCGACATCGACATCGGATTGGATGTATTCACGCCGACCCGAACGAAACGATCGCTTCGGGTGGGCTCTCTAAACTTTTGCATGTGGGCGGTTTGCCGAGGACACGGATGTGTTGAAGAAGGATCCCCGCGCCGTACGACAGCGAAGCGAGGACTACAGAATACGACGCGCTAGGTTCTCAAGCGTCGCCGCCGATTCTCCTCCTTCCTATTCGAGGCCGCCGATTGATCAAGAGTACGACGACTGGCAACCGGGAACTCCAGTGGTCAGTGAAAGACGTTCCCTCAGGTTGCACGTCGGCGGCGCCCGTCGGAGTTCTGGTCCATCGAGAAGCCAACTATCCTCGTGGCTCGCCATGCCTATGATTTCGCCACCATCTCGATCGATGCCAAATCTCAGCTTCTCTTTCACTTCGGCTTCGACTATTTCGATCAGTGAATCCAAAGCATGACCTTGAATCATTTCAAGTGGCCCACCATGTTCCAAGGCAACATCGATCCGGCGAATCCTCTCGACGGGAATCACGTCGTCGTAGAAGAACCAGTCAAAGTGCTCACCACCCGGCGCTAAGATCTTAATCCAGCTTGCCCGTATCTTGTGTTGCCTGCAGGCTTCTTTGAAACGAATGATCTCGTCGGCCGGCAGATCGACGAGAAACCGCACTCTCGATTTGTCGGTGGGGCCTACGTTCCAGATACCTTGCGCCTTTGGATCGGGATTTCGCGTTAGGTTTACTGCCTTGGGACGCCGGTTGTAAGGGCGATCAAGTACAGGGACTTCGCCACCTTTGATGCCCTCGCTCATGATTCGGGGCAGGCAAAGCAGTTGAGTAAAATGATACAGGTTTTTTAATTCAAACATCGTCGTATTCCTTGTGTTTTGACGCTGGCAGCTTTGCGAAGCGCATGACAGCCAGCGGTATAGTTGTTGAAAACAAATGGGCCATGAAAGGGTGAGTTGGCCAGCAGCCAGCTGTGTTCCATTGGCCAGTAGTTCCTTGATCGCATTGCATTCCTCCAACAATTGGTTTGACATCCTGCCGATGGCCTTCAGCATTCGGGATTTTTGTGTTCTTGCGCGGGGCGGTACTCGGTCTTTCGGCTTCATGAAGATTCTCCTCGTCCGTCTTGATCCGCCCTGAAAGCGCGCGGCAAGCCGCTCGGGAAAGGCTGACGACCAGGGTGGACGTTTAGAGGGCTCGGTGGCATTCAGCCACGTGTACCACATTGCGATTCGACCGCTTCGGATCGAATGAGAAGTCCTACGAGAGTTCAGTGCCGCCAACCTTGTTGCGTTAGCTCTTGTGGCGGCAGTTTGTTTCGTGGATGTATCCGCAGCGGCTGTCGAAACTCACCGCTTAAGCTGATACGTATCGTGCATTCGATTATTCAGGCTCGCCTGTACAAGTCAAGGCGGCAAAACTATTTCACGATCAAGGCGAGAACGTTTCACTAATGATCCTGGCTTGGCGCCTTGAACGAACGACAATATTTTCTCCGCGACGAGAAACTTCAATCTGATAAACTCGAAACGGCAGTTCCCAGATACCAGTGTGAGTTACTTGATGCTTCTTTACGGCTCGCATGCAATCTGGCATGCGTGACGTAAACCAACAACGGTCACAGATGACTGCGTAAACAGTTACCTGTGTCGAATGAGACCGAATTACGGTCACGATGTCCGGCACTAAAAGTTCTTTCACCAGGCTTATTGCCACAGGCCAACATACACACTCGCCTTTCGCGTGTATCACCATTTTCAGCTTCCCATGAACCTGAATCGGCTACAACGGGACCGAAATCATCCCGTTCGGACCGAAATCTGGTCTCCGAATTCAAGTTGGCATCCGAGTTTTCTGTACAAACCGGATCAAGTTCCGTACATCCTCGGTGATTTTCGTTCAATAGGTTCATGTTTTGCCATTCTCCATCTGTATGACTCTGCCCCAGTCTGTCGGCGCTTGTCCGTGCGGCGTAATGCACCAGATCACGGGCGGTCTTGGAGGTCGCTCAGGAGCCGTCCCGTATCCGTCGGTGAAGTACACGATCAGATCGGGGTGGTGACGCCGAAGGAAGTCGGGGTCGAACACGGGGCGAAAGTCGGTACCACCCCCACCTGTGACCTTCTTGACCGGTCGGTAGCTATAGACGGCTTTGATCGCCGCATCACATTCGACGATCAGAACGGGGTAGTCCCTGGCGAGTCTCACCAGCTCCGCATTGATCGATTCGAGCAGATGTGGCGTAATCGACCCAGACGTGTCGATCACGGCCAATATCTTCTGACAATCCGGCCGCCTTCGCCGACCGGGGACAATACCGACTAAATCTGGGAACCTGCGCGGAGGCCGGCCAAATGTGGGTCGAACGTGAAGGACTTGACCGACGCGTTGTCGAAGAATCGCTCTCCAGTCGAGTTGCCCAGAACAAAGCCCTTGGATTCCGAATTGGTCGTCACCAGATCCGATACCAGCAGATCTTCTTAACTCCGGTGGGACCTTGTCCGTACCAACGGCCGATACGGCGCTGTCGATCACTTCCAGAATGATCTCGTCGACGTCCTTCGCATCGAGCGTGCCGTCCAGCCAGACCGAGTGGTCGTCGATCATGTTCCCAATCTGGCCGCTATTAGTGCCAGCGTTTGGTCCGCCAATCGGAAGACGGTTGGACTCCTGCTTAAGCCGACGATAGCGTTGATCTGTCGACTCCATCGATGGTAGATGGGGAAACAGCTCTAATGTGATGACTCCTTCTGGAAGCGGCTCCTTGACGAATTCATTGACCGTCAATTCTTCGGCGACCGTACGGGCCCATTCGTCCGGGTAATCCTTCGGATCAACCAGGATGTGCCGGAACAGCACGTGGTGTACCTCGTGGAGCAGCACGCCAGTTAGTTGATCGAGTGGCAAGTCGTTTACGAACTCCGGGGAATAGAGCAACAATACTCCGTCTGCAGCGGCCATCACTCCGATCGTGACAACCGACGGTCGGGACAAGACCTGGAACTGCTCCAGAATGCTCGCATGGAACGGATACTTCTCCGCTAGACGCTGGATTGCGATATTAATCTTTCCTTCAGCTCGATCTCGCCCATTATCGATGGCGCTCATGCAACCCTCCTTTTCGCTTTGCGAGGCTTAGTCGTCTTTTGCACCTGGGGAAACTCGTACTTGCGCTCCCTAAAGAAACTCTTGGCCGACCGAAGGAGATCGGGGGGAAGATCAGACAGGAAGTGTGCCAAGTTGCCCCAGCGTTTCAAATCTTCCTTTACTGACTTGTAGTCGGCCTTGGGCTGGAGGTGCTTTTGAAGCGCCAAGAGCGTTGCCTCGACAAGATCAAGCTTGCCGGCGTCAACCCACTCCTTGACCTTGGCGCGGTGCTTCAAATATGACGCCAGAACTGACTCCGTCGTCAGCGGCTTGGCGATCTTTTTCAGCGTACTAAGAAACGCTGTCCCGCGTTTGTCACCGACGAGTCCTTGTACCGCGGCTCGTAATATCGATTGCGGGAAGTCCGAATTGTCAGCGGTTTTCAAGAAGTCGGAAACGTACTTCCAAGCACGCGGATTGCTATGAGGTTCATCGAAAATCGTCGAATCATTCTCCGCGTATTCGATGACTCCCGTATGAACATCATTGTCGCGTGCCCAATCTAGCCATTCACTTACATCAGACACGAGCGTTGTGATGGTGAATCTGGATAACAACGCTGGGTCCAGTTCTAACACTTCATATTCCGAGTCGGGCGGGTTTATTGCTGCCGCGGGTAACCAGCCATTGGGTAGCACGTAGTCGTTAAGCGTTCGGCTCGTCAGCAGCTGCAGACACGGCGCTCGCATGTATCGCTCGCAACGATTCAATTCTTCGAATGCCAAGATGCCTTTACCTCCCTTCGGCAAGAAGTCTGGTGGCAAGTACATTGTGGTTCTACCGCTCATTTTTGGCAGCCCGATCAAATCGGGTGGTTCCATGAGACTCAGGTCGCGAACGATAAACGCGATCCCAAGCTCTTTTGCCGCTTGCTCGATCAATTCGCTTTTCCCGATTCCGTGTTTTCCCGAAAGGAGCAACGGTCGATCGGATTCATAGCAGAATTTGACGAAGTCGATAGCTTGGCGTCCTGCTTTCAAATTACTCATCGTGGTTGTTCTCCTTAACTGTGTTGCTATTGTGTTGTTCGATCCACTGTTTTCCGGCGGGTGTGAGGCGGCGGCCACTGGGACCGATGACTACAAGCCGGTGCTGCTGAATTAGCAGCGGCTCAATCTGTTGACGTACGTAGGGTGCGTCGAGCCCGAGGCAGATCGCCAGAGACTCCAACGAAGCCGAGCCAACGTCCCTGAGATAGGAGAGATAGAGGCGATCTTGTGCGGTGAGCCCCTTCGCATCCACACCAAACTCGCGAAGGAAACGCCTGACTTCCTTAAGGTGGATCTGTCGACTCTGGGCGCCCGGGATGTGTCGTCGCATATTCTGCAAGTGGTGCTTCGCCTTGCGCGGTAAGCCACCCGACACTTCCGCGATTAGCCGTGCTCCATGTGGACTCACTAGCACGTCCAGGTCGGTCGCAAGACGGTCGACTATCTCTTTCAGCTCACGAATGGGATAGAAGCAGAGCGAGACGCATATAGGTATTCGTTTGTGAAGTGCGTTGCTCAACCGTCCAGGTTGATCTGTGGGTAACCGTTCACGGTAAAGAATTGGTACATCGTTAGTTTAGCAAAATTGCTACTGTTCGCGGATGGACAGTAGGGACAGGATCATTGACGAGCTAC
>NYXM01000094.1 GCA_002685655.1 Planctomycetaceae bacterium | reverse complement strand
TGCGACCAGCTAATTCGTCACCCGTCAGTTTGCCGTCCTGATTTTCATCGCGACGATCGAAGATTGCGGCTGGATCGAAGCCGCCTCCGCCACCTCCGCCACCTCCGCCAACAAAACCGCCGCCACCTCCGCCAACAAAACCGCCGCCACCTCCTCCGCCAAAACCACCTGGTCCACCGCCCATGGTCTCAGGTTCCGGAGATTCCCCGTCGCCGTTCTCAAGACTCGTGTCGCCGCTATTGGTCTGCGACGAATCATCCTTCGTACAACCGCTGCTAAATCCCAACAGGGCCACACCCACAAACAAAGCAAAAGTGCATTTCATCTCGAATGTCCTTTCATGTGTACCGCGCTAAAACGCCACACTACTCTCTTGCAGCCGGAACACAATAGACCTGCTTATTGAAACGAATGAATGATCGGCCGACGGCTACGAATTGCGCGGTGTCTGCCGCGTGGACCAGTGGCGTATGCCTGCGTCTTGACAAGTCGCTCAGGCCGCCGCGAATGCGTGCGATGCCGCTGGATTTGCCGCACGAAACCACTAAACCCTGGCATGAAACGAATGTTTCATTGAATCTTGGGAATTTCTCGCAGTTCTTGGCAACCTGGAAGAGGGGCAAGTGGCGACCGACGAAACCACCACTGAGGGGTGAATAAACTGTGAGTTTTACGAGTTCAAGGGGAACAGCTGTGCGGTGCTGTTGAGCGAGTAACCCACCGTTGACTCGAGGGGCCAACGTCAGAGGGCGGTTCGCCAATCGCCGTGTAATGTCATTGGTTCATACGATCTGTCCGGTGATGAGCAACGAAGCCCGATTCGCGAGTTCGAGCAAGCGTGTCGGCTGCTTGCCAACGAATGTCAGGTTCTGGATCGTCGAGTGCGGCAATGATCCGCGTTCGATCCGCGATATCAGGCAACTCGAGCTCTGCCAGAGCCCGCAGCGCCCAGAAGCGAACGCTCACGTCGGTGTCGTTCAATGCAGCGACCAAGGTGGGTGCCGCGGCTTGCGCACTCGCGCCGAGCTTGCAAAGTGTCAGCGCGGCTTGCCTGCGGATAGCCGGATTGTCGTTACGCAGTAGCCTTTTCAGATTGTTGACCGCTCTGGACCCTTGGCCTGAAAATGCGACGAATACTGCCTCGCGCAGGTCTGCGTTGTCAGACGCGGCGAGTGGCTCAAGTGCATCGCATATCGTCGTGGGATCCGCGTCGGCCCAAGCCAATGCCTTGACAGCGTACATCCGAACTCGCAAATCATCATCTTGCAAAAGGCTGCAGAGTGCCGGTGCGGCCGACGCGCCGAGTTGACTCAAGGCGTGGATCGCTGACTGCCGAATCGTCGGATCGGTATCGCGCGTCGCTTCCGACAGGACCTCCACCGAGAGCGTGGCCGCAGGACCGATGCGCGACAGTGTCCGGATGGCTTCCAACCGCGCCGGCTCGGTGGGTCCTCCCACGAGTTCAATGAGATCAGGGACTGCCGCTTGTGCTGTCGGCCCCATCCGGCTCAAGGCCAGGCAGGCCGATTCGCGGACTTGCCTCGCCGGGTGGTGGAGACACCGCGCGACATCCGGTACGACACTCTCGCCGAACTGCCACAGCGCATCCGTTGCGCGTAATCGCCGGGTTGGATCGCCGACGACTTGTAGCTCTCGAATCCACTCTTCCGCAGTCCGTCTTCTCAACACCTCGGCTCGATCGCGCTTCTCACTCAGGAGAACTCCCATTGCAATGTCAAGGAAGAAGTAGCAGACAAGAACGCCGACTGCAGCTGCTGGAAAGCGCAATCTCATGGGACAGTCTCCTCCTGAGCTGTCGTGCGAAGAACGACCTCGTCGGATTGCCAAGTGAATTCCCACTGCTCGTCCATGCGCGTGGTCAACTCCTGGAAGGCATGGCAGACACGGTCTCGTCCGATCCGTCCTGCCAGCACCTCGAAGTTGTCGCGCACCCGGCGCAAGGACTGACGGTAGTTGTGTGTGCGCAAGGATAGCAACTCCTCGTCGTCCAGGACGGCGGCCCTTAATAGCTCTGCGCTGGCGGCGGGGACATCCTCCAGGCTCGATCTGAGGGCCTGATGAGAAGGCAACGCTTCGACAAACTCGTAGAACTCCGTGGCATCGCGTGAAGAAGTATGTTGCTCAAAGTGTCTCACCGTTGCCCTGTGCATTGTAGCCTTTGCTTTCAACCGATCTCCGACAAACGACACTGAAAAACTGACCGCCAGTAAGGTGATCATTGCAAACCAAAAGCGGAGTCTCGAAGATTTCCGTTGCATGGTCAATTCCTTCGATCGTCAGTCATCCTTTTTGGATTGATGACGTTCCTCGTTTCCAGTCCGGTTTCCGTGAGTGGTACGGGCCTGCGGTCGGCCTTCCTCCGATCCGCGGCTTCGCGCTCGCGACGGACCGCGCCGCTGTTGAGAGTCTCCTATGGATGACGGTCCGCGTCCCGGTCCACCGCCTCGTCTGGCCGCTGGGCCATGCTCGCCTCGTGCGGGTCCACGGTTGTGCATCCCTGACGGACCTCGTTGCGGTCCACCACCTCGGTTGGATGTTGAGCCATGTCCGCCTCGTGTGGATCCACGGTTGCCCATCTGCGATGGTCCGCGCCCTGGTCCACCACCTCGCCTGGTCGCTGGGCCGTGTCCGCCTCGTGCGGGTCCTCGGTTGTGCATCCCTGACGGACCTCGCTGCGGTCCACCACCTCGGTTGGCTGTTGAGCCATGTCCGCCTCGTGTGGGTCCACGGTTGCGCGTCCACGATGGTCCGCGCCCTGGCCCACCGCCTCGGTCGGCCGCTGGACCGTGACCGCCACGAGTGGGCCCATGGCCGTACATCCGTGACGGACCTCGCTGCGGTCCACCACCTCGCCTTACTGCCGGGCCGTGTCCGCCTCGTGCGGATCCACGGTCGTGCATCCGCGATGGTCCGCGCCCCGGTCCATTGCCTTGCGATGTTCTCGGGCCACGTCCGCCTTGCGCCCACGTCGTCGTTGCGCCACCTACAAGCGCCATGGAAAAGATGATCAGTACCAAGCGAACTTTCATATTCCTCTCCTTGTTGTTTCAGCACACACTTCAAGGTTGTCGCAGCGCGTTTCCACTAGATTGAATCCGCGAGACAGGCCACCTTGTACACTGCGGTCTTGAGGAAATTCACAAAATCGCAGAACTTCTTTGCAAGTAAGGGGTTCCAGAACAGGGTACCGTTGCATGGTGCGATTGGATTTGATCGGAATCGGCAAATCTCCATTGCACGAATACGCCTCGCAGGCAGTGTCAGCATGTTTGGGAATTGGGATGGTTGGAACTTATGACAGCGAGCAGGAGCTGGAACTGCTAAGAAGAGAAGGTGACCAGGCATTGGCGGCTATTTTCTCACGATACGAGCAGCGCCTCGAACGAATGATCCGCTTTCGAATGAACCGGAAGCTATGGGGGCGCGTCGACCCGGCCGACGTCCTGCAGGAAGTGTATCTGGAAAGCGCGCGGCGGTTGCCGGACTATCTTCGCGACGAAGCGGTCCCTGTTTTCATCTGGCTGCGTGGGCTGACTGGGCAAACGCTAGTCGGCGTTCATCGACGCCATCTCGGCGCACAACTGCGTGATGCCGGCCGCGAAGTCTCATCACGCCGCGTCGGCGGGCCGATGGCCACATCGATTTCCTTAGCCGCTCGCCTGGTCGCCGACCTCACCTCGCCAAGTCATGCTGCGATGCGCGACGAAATGTTGAACGAGTTGCGCGTCGCATTTGACCAGATGGATCAAATTGACCGTGAGGTGCTAGCGATGCGGCACTTCGAGGAGTTAACGAACAACGAAGTCGCCGAAGTCTTGGGACTTCAAAAGGCAGCCTCTAGCAATCGATACGTGCGGGCGCTAAAAAGGTTGAAGATCGTTTTGTCAAACATGCCGTCGTTTCGAGATGTCGAGGATTGACGACGTGACTGGTTGTATCAGGTTCTTCTTTACGTGAAGTGGCACGGTCTCCCGACCGTGCCATGCTGGCGAATCACGACTCACCGAACGACCTCGAATGTGGGCCGGTCGGGAGACCGACCCACAACGTAGACTCTGTTGATGTTCAAACGTCGTCCGTTTCGTTCACGGTGGCGGCAACGCCGCCTGTTGGCTGGTCAAACAGGAGCGAAAATATGAAATCGGCCGTCATTTCTTCACTATGCGTCGTAGTTGCCTCACTTGGTGTTATGTTGTCCAGCCAAACGGCTGGCTCACAAGACGAAAAGCCGACAAGTCCGGAAAACAAGATCAACAGCCTCATGGTCGAACGACGAGACACGCTTCGTCAGCTAGTCGATTCGGTTACAGCACAATACAAGGCGGGACGGACGACCTTAGACAACGTCATCCGCGCACGAAACGGATTGCTCGATGCTGAATTGGAAATCGCGAAGACGAAAACCGAACGTATCCGGATTCACGAGGAACGCGTCAAGAACTTCCGCGACTTGGAAAATGCGATAAAGCAACGGTACACGGTCGGCAAAGGCACGCACGAGGAGATGTTGACAGCCAAGGCTGCACGTTTGAAATCGGAAATCGAGTTTCTACGCGAATAATCCTTCAACGATTGTGCACAACTCAACTCTAAAGATGTCGGCGCCTTGATAACCAGAAACCCGACACGTCAGAATGCCAACTGGATTTGCGTGCGGAACAGCCAGCCTGCGTCGCTTGGTAACAGATCCAACCGAGAACTGCTGACGGGCACTCCATTGACGTGAGTCGCGTCGAACGTGAGTTTGGCGTTATGTCCTTTGAAGTACCAGACGAACCCGGCGCCAACCTCGTCCGAGCTTTCGTTAATCAAGCCGAGCGTACCCGAGTCGCCGGCGATTCGGGACCAACGCGTGATCAATTCCAGCTTCTCGGCAACCACGAAGTAACCTGTCTGCAGAACAAATCCGTCATCCAGCAAGCTCGATACCGCTGCACCTTTAAACTGTGTCATGTACCGCCAATAGTACTCAGCGATGACTGAGAGCCCGTGGTGCTTAAAGTGCGCGTCGATTGTGTACAACCAGACATCGTAGGCACTGACGGTGGCTGGCACGAGATCCGACAGTGGCATGCCCGAATCAACAACGCGTTGCCGACTGAACTCAGATGGTCCTTCGGCATCGATACGAATGAATGCGAGCCCGCCCCCAAGTCGAAGCGCCGGAGCACAATGCCAACTCAAATCCGACTCGCCGTCACTTCCGAAGTCACCAAGCAAGTCGGCGTGTCCGCGCAGCGACCAGCCGAAGTTGCGATCGAGGCCGCTTGTCCCATCGCTGCGATTCGTGCTGGTACTGCCAGTCTTAAACCCGTTGAAGATCGCGGTTTCAAGCTCAACGGGTCCTTCGGAAGGTCCCATCCGGTCGAGAGGATCCAGTTTGCTCGTCAGTCCAACACCAACACTGCGGTTGAGATCAAAGAGTATGTTTGCTGTTGCGCGATCGCTGAACTGCAGCAGTCTTCCAGATTCTTCTCGCGAGCGGCTGAAGGGGACCTTCCACTTTCCCAGCTTGATTCCGAACCTGTTTTCTTCGATGCCAAAGAGGCTGTGCCCGAGGTCAAAAGTTGTAAAATAGTCGAGGAAGATCGCGTCGGTCGATCGATCGCTGTTGCCGTCGAACTGAAAGAAGTACTTCATGTCCCGTGACAAGATGTGACCACTAAAGCTCAATCGCAGCCGCTCGAAGGAGAACGTGTTTTGGTCGGCATTGGGTCCTTCAGATTCAAAAGAGGTTTGCCTTAGCTGTGCCCAACTATTGACACGCATCAGGAAGTCGACGGACTCGGCACTGGTTCCCACTCCCTGATCTGCACCGATCACGAAGCCTCGGTCATAGCCGAGATAGAGACGCGTTCCAAAGTCGTCCCACTGATCCGGGACATGTGAGCTGTGCACCGCGGTTAGCGATACGGGTGGTACGGCAGAGACGTCTGCAGTTACGCTGACCTCTTGCCAACTGCTATCACTGCCTGCTTTTGTTGGTGGTAGCCGGCTCAGCTCCATGGCAGCTGAACCGAACGCCCAACCGTCGTTCGCCCGCCCATCATCTTCAGCCCAAACCGACGCTGCCAGAGGGTAAAACCACAGCCCAGCGATGGTCACGGCGCACACGAGCGCGGCCCGGGAATCCACCCAGCCGCAGGAGGTCCGATATCCGTGCGGTGACGACATGTGCTAGTGACGCAGTAGAGATGCTAGCAAGGCGGGGCGAACGCACCCGCATAAATCGAAACATCGTCATTTTCAACTGCTCTTCACCACCTACACACGAGAGACACGCCCGGAAATCTTGGCTACCACGTCTACTTGATTTTCGTACATCCCGGCTCGGCGGCTCAACCGGTGTGTCTGGAAGCAGTTTCTTGAACAGGAAGAAGCAGAGACGACGAAACCGGAAACTCTGCCTTCTCTGCGTCCTCCTGTTCATCTGTAAGCCGAGAGGAACATCAAGGATGTGTCATGCAATCTGGATGCTCTTACAAGAAGTGACGTCCCGCTGTCTCAACGATAATGTGACGCATCAGTGCACGTCATGATCACCCTGTCGATCTCACAACTCATGGCTGGATGCAGTTTTTGAACAGGAGGACACAGAGAAAGCAGAGATGGCGAAACCGGAAACTCTGCTTTCTCTGTGTCCTCCTGTTCATCTGTCTGCATTGGCGAGTATGAGTCGAGGGGCGCCGACGGTTAGTTTCATGTCTTGGAAAACTGAACAGGAGGTCGCAGAGAAAGCAGGCTTCCCAATTCTGCCGATTCAACGGGGCGGTTGCGCGACCATCGTCCGTTCCAGCACGGTATCTGTTGATGTCGAGTCCTGTTGTCCACGTTCATGTCGTCCCCACCAGGCATCACCGTCTGAGATCGACCAGGCATCGGCGGCTGGGCTTTTGCGCAGCAGCACTTCCAAGTCGCGTGCAGTCTGAGGCCGTCTCGCGCGAGACTTCTCCAGACAGGCGAGTATGGCATTCTCGAGTTCGGTCGAGACCTCCTTACCTAATCGCTCTGATGGTGGAATCGGTGCTTCATCCATATGCCTTTTACACAACTCAACCAGGCTCGCGGCCTGAAACACCGGCTCACCCGTCAGCAGATAGTACCCCACGGCGCCGACGGCGTAGAGATCACTTCGAGGGTCAACGGACATGGGAGATTCAATCGCTTCGGGCGACATGTACAGCGGCGTGCCGGTCATCGAACCCGCTGTTGTCGCGCTGGACTGCTTCTCGTCGTCAATCGCTTTCACCAAGCCGAAATCAAGTACTTTAACGACATCCGGCAAACCAGCACGGCGATTCAGCATGACGTTGGCTGGCTTGATATCGCGATGAACTAGGCCTTGCGAATGGGCTTCGTAAAGTGAACCGCAGATCTGCAACAGCAAGTGAATTACACGCGACTCCGGTTGCGGACCATAGTCGTCTACCAATGTCTGCAGATCGATCCCATCCAGGTACTCCATGGCGTAGTAAAAAACACCCTCGGGCGTACGGCCATAATCGTAGATTGCAACCGTGCTGGGGTGATTCAGTTGACAAGTGATCTGTACCTCGCGTTCAAATCGCTGAATCGAGGTGTCGTTGACCGCGTCGACATCTAGCATCTTGATCGCCGTGGGCCGTCGAAGCATCGCATGATGCCCCTTGTAGACAATCCCCATGGCACCCGCGCCTAGCTTTTCGTCCAACGTGTATTGCCCCAGTTGTTGTGCTTCGATCGCCGCCTTCTGCGCTTCGCGCTGCAGGCGTGCTACGATCAGCGTGAATACAAAAATGGCTGCTGAGCTGAGAACAAGCATCCCAAACAACAACCAGAACGTGTATTGGAGAATTGTCAGCGGCCGATACGCCTCGGCAACGTCCACTTCGGTCGTGACCCCGATATCGAATTTCTGCATCCACCTCCAGGCACCCACAACTGGAACGCCGCGATAGTCGCGATACCCCTCGACATCGATGCCCGCGTTTCCGGCGGTCGCATCGGCCGCCATCTTAGTCAACGACATCTCTGCACGTCGACGTTGCGGCCGAAAGCCGGACGTCATGTCCCCCTGCGGATCACGCACCTGGACGTTCAGAATTGACCGTGAATGTTCCTGGTCCGCTAACAGGCCTAGCAAGATCAAGTCTTCGTCAAAGCGACTATTGGAAACCATCAGGCCTGTCTTATCGACGGCGTAGGTCTCACCGGATTCGCCAATCCGCGCCAATTGAAGAATCCTTGTGAACTCCCGTTCGGGGCGAATCTGCAGTGCCAGGGCAGCCACGACCTGGAAGTTCGTGTCGCGGACGGGCGCACATACGAACATTGTCGGTTCACCCATCCGGACCTTACCGAACTCGTTCTTGACAATGACCACGCTGGGAAACGGCGGGCAGACGTTTGTCTCGCCCTCCAGCGCGCGCGTGAGAAACCTGTCATATTCGACAACCTCTTGCTGCCCCGTCAGCGCGGTGTGCGATGAAGACAGGATACGTTTCGTTTTGTCCGCCAGGAGATAGCCGACATAGTCATGAGACGACATCGAGGGCGCCAGTTTCTTTTGTAGTTCGAGGTGCGTGTCCACTTCTGGCGCCTGCACCTCGGCCGCCACGCTGTTCCCGTCCAGCAACTGATAGACCGTTTCGCGAACCTGCAGATCGTTGGCCAGCGTTTCCGCATTGGAGACTTGCGTTTCGAACCACGTCTCCAACATCGCCGTTTCGACATCGAGCAGCGTTTGCAGCTCGGAAGCGAGGTTGTCTCGCATCGTCGACTCGATAGCGCCGCGCACCGCGATTCCAATCGCCAGCAAGAGCACGACCGCAATGATGGGCCAGATCCAGAGCTGCTTTTTGAGAAAGACACCGGTACGGCTCACGGTCTGCCCCAGGCTCCCCGCGGCCCAGGTCATATGGGCTCCTGGCCGGGCGGAGGTGCGACCTGACCGACGAAACAGGTTCAGTGGATTCACGAGTCATCTTCCGCTTGAGTTTGATTGAAGATTGGCCGCATCTGCAACGCGGGTGACCGGACGGATCGGATGCCGTAAAGCGAGGTCCGACCGTTGTCGTCCATTGTAATCGGATGGCGTTTCAATCTGCCGGTGAAGATACTGATGTTTCCGCATACGTTGACCGAATTCTGGGTAGTATCGCCTGCAATGCTCAGCCGGAAACAAACCTCCTCGCGATTCCAGCATACACGCCCCGGCGCGGTAAGTCGTGGTTGTTCGGACCAGGCGGAGTTCTTGGATTACCACAAATGATCCACGTCATATGACCGCTACAACCCGATCTCATTCGGAATGCCGGGTTGGTTTGGACCGCCTCTGTCGATGATGCGTGATGTACATTCGCCGACATGACTGCTCGATCTGTGGCCAAAACAGGTGCCAGGGTATTTCTGGAGAACCGCAAAAATGAAGTGTCGCTTCGTAACGCTACTGCTCGTGCTCATCCTGATGTCAGCCGATGCCGCTCAGGCTCAGTCCTTTGGGGTCGAGTTGTTTAACAACATCATGCCTGCTTCGGGAGCCATGGGCGGGGCCAGCATTGCGTCGCCGCAAGATGTGCAGTCGGCGATTAAGGGCAACCCGGCGACGATGACGCAGTATCACGGTACGAACTTTGGGATGGGCGGGGCCTGGATTGAACCGACCTACAACCTGAGCGTGGACCCACCGGGGATACCTCTCCTGTTCAATGTCAGTCCATTCACCAACGCAAAATCCGACGCTCAAGGTGTCGCGGCTGGAAATATTGGAGTGACGCAAGGTATAAGCGTCGCGGGTAGGCCGGTCACGATCGGTCTCGGGCTGATGGCTGGAGCAGGGGCAGGCGTCGACTTTCGTCACGTCCCTGAGTCGAACGGAACGCACGCCAACATCGTCGCGTTGGACATCTACGCTGGGGCCGCCGTCGACCTGACGGATCGCTTGTCCACTGGCGCCTCGATCACACTTTCCAACGCAACAATGGACGGACCATTCGTGGGAATTACCGGGTCGTCGTCCGACTATGGTTTGCGTGGAACCATTGGCTTCGATTACGAATTGCGGCCTGACACGACGATCGGAGCTTTCTGGAAGACAAAAGTGGGATACACCTTCGAGAACCTCGCCGGTTTTGTCGCTGGAACATTCCAAGACGTCGAGGTGGATCGCCCCGAGATTGTGGGTTTGGGGATCTCGAACACCAGCCTTATGGACGGCTGCCTGCTGCTTGCGTTTGACGCGGTGCACCAGCAATACACTGATACGGCGCTGTTCGGAGCGTTCTTCAAGAACCAATGGGTGCAATCCCGAAAAGTCGAAGGGTAAACACGTTGTTTTTCGGTCTCAAACGGCGATTGTAGTATGGTCTTCAACTTTGCAACTCATCGGTCGTGGT
>NYXM01000093.1 GCA_002685655.1 Planctomycetaceae bacterium | reverse complement strand
GCTCTCCTATCGTGCGGCTTTGTTTGCAACCGCAGCATGATAGAAGAGCCTTTTTTAGTGGATACCAATTGAAGACGTTTTCTCAGAAAGTGCAGATCATTGTTCCAGCCTTGATCCTGCTTTTCCGCGAGAATCTAGTGAGGCTGTGGCAGGGTCACGTGTTGTGGTACGGTCTCCCGACCGTGCCAAGGTGGCGAATCACGACTCACCGATTGACCTTCCCCGAACGTGGGCCGGGTCGGGAGACCGGCCCACAACGCGGCCTACAACGCGCGACCGGCCCACAACGCGCGGGGAGACCGGCCCACAACGTGTTGTTTCATGCAAATGCCCCGCTTTGCGGGGCAAGCCAAAGACATGGCTTATGGCCGTGGTCGATGACTCAAGTGGCGGGCCAACTTTCCCGTGCGACGCCGCTTGCCGTTGCTGCGAAACCAAAGATGTGTGGGTATGGACAAGGTCGGGAGGCCTATTCGACGGCACAGCGTACCACGACCCTGCCTGGCAAACTTGAACGTGCGGTCTCTGACGGCTAGATTGGATACGCCGAGCGTTTCGACGCCGACTGGCGCATCGCCGTACAAAGGCACCATTTCTATCTCCTTCTATCTCTGTCCATTTGCGAGTTGAAACTTCCGTCACCCACCGCCCCCAGTGAGGAGGACCAATGCTGGATGCCGGACTTACGATTTTACTGGTCGAGGGAAACCCAGGCCATGCAAAACTGATCGAACAGCATCTCGTTCGCGCGGGAGAAGACGCGATCGAAGTGGTGGTCAGAGACTGTCTATCGGCGGGCCTGGTTCGACTAGGCGTTGGTGGTGTCGATGCAGTCCTCACCAACCTCCGCTTGCCGGATGGTAACGGATTCGAAGTTATCGCGCAGTTGGCTTCCAAGGCTCGCAAGACGCCCATCATTGTGCTGAGTTCCAAGGATGACCCCGATTTAATGATGGGTGCGATTCGCAACGGCGCTCAGGATTTCTTATGCAAAACAAAACTCTCTGGCGAACTCATGCTGCGTTCCATTCGGCTGGCTGCCGAGCGGATAAAGGTGGCAGCCAAAACTCAAAATGCTGACGAAGCGCTGCGAGAAAGTGAAACACGGATTCGCGCCATCATCAACGCTTCGCTGGATTGCATCATTGCGATGGATTCAGATGGCATGATTGTGCAATTCAATCCCGCCGCCGAGAAGACGTTCGGATACCAAAGCCAGGAGGTGATCGGCAAGGAAATGGGCGAGCTGTTCATGCCGCCTGATATTCGCGAGCGGCAGCGCCGCAGTTTCCAGACTTTTCAAGCCTCGGGTGCCGGGTCGATGATGGGCCGGCGTCTGGATGTTCCAGCCTTTCGCAAAGACGGAACGGAGTTTATCGCTGAGATGGCGACGCAAGGAGTCACTCAGGGTGGGGAATTGGTGTTCACGGTCTTCCTGCGAGACATCACAGACCGTAAGCGAGTCGAGGAGGAATTGCAGGAAGCGAAGGAGGCTGCCGAAGGTGCGAACCGCGCTAAGAGCGAATTCGTTGCCAACATGAGCCACGAGATCCGCACGCCGATGAACGGCATCATCGGTATGGCAGAGTTATTGGCCGACACGGATTTAGGTCAAGAGCAACGAGAGTATCTCGGGATGATTCAGCAATCCGCCGAGGCGCTGCTCGGACTGCTGAACGACATCCTCGATTTCTCGAAGATTGAAGCAGGCAAGCTCGAACTCGAAGCGATCCCGTTTAATCTCTCGGACTCCGTCGGAAAGATGACGCGCACCTTGGCGTCGCGTGCCGCTGAGAAAGGGCTCGAACTTGCGTGCCGCATCTCCCCAGATCTGCCCGAGCGATTGATCGGAGATCCGGGGCGGCTCCGTCAAATCAACGTGAATCTAGTAGGCAATGCAATCAAGTTCACTGAGCGGGGTGAGGTCGTTGTAGAAGTCGAATCGCAGACGCGGGCCAACGGCGACGTTGTCCTGCACTTCTCGGTCCGTGATACGGGCATCGGCATCCCGAAGAAGAAACAGCAACTAATCTTCGATGCCTTCAGTCAAGCGGACACTTCGACGACGCGACAGTTCGGCGGGACTGGCCTCGGACTGGCGATCTCGTCACAGCTCGTGCGGATGATGGGAGGCAGTATCTGGATCGAAAGCGAAGTTGGCCGCGGCACAACCTTCCACTTCACGACCGAATTCAAGGTTGCGCAGGAACAACCGTCGACAAGCCGCTTCCAATTGGCGTCGCTAGCCGAGTTGCCGACACTCGTTGTTGACGATAACGCAACCAGTCGACGAATTCTTGGCGAGATGCTGAAGAGTTGGACTCTCGCACCGACTGTGGTCGACAGCGGCGTAGCGGCGCTTACCGAGATGCAACGAGCCGCGAACGAAGGCTGCCCTTACCGATTGGTGCTGCTCGATTGTATGATGCCTGGCATGGATGGGTTTTCGCTTGCAGAGTTGATCGGCAGGAATCCTGTACTTGAAAGCCCGACGATGATCATGATTTCCCTGGCCGCTCGGCCGGGTGACACTGAACGCTGTCAGAAGCTGGGCATTGTCCGTCACATGACAAAGCCCGTCATCAAGTCGGAACTGTTCGACACGATTGTCGATGCCCTGGGCGAGCACGTGGACGAATCGGAAACGCCCGATGTGGATCTCTCCAAGCTCGTGGGGCCACCGCTACACATCCTCCTGGTCGAGGATGGCTTGATCAACCAGCAGGTGGCAACCGGCTTCCTGGAACGAGCGGGCCACAACGTATCCCTCGCCAACAACGGTAAGGAAGCGGTTGATGCAACGGAGCATCAGAACTTCGATCTTGTATTGATGGACGTACAGATGCCGGTGATGGACGGACACGAAGCAACCACCATCATTCGCCAGCGCGAAAAGGAAGTCGGCGGCCATCTCAAGATCATCGCAATGACGGCCGCCGCAATGATAGGCGATCGCGAACGATGTCTTAAGGTCGGAATGGATGCTTACATCTCGAAGCCCATTAACGCTGTAGAGCTCTTCAACACGATCGCGGAGCAGACCAGCGCTGTGGTTGCAACGGAAGTATCAACGGCAACGACTGAGGCGCAAGATGCGACAACCTCCAACAAACAGGTTGTCGTTGACTTCGAGGCCGCACAAAGCTACGTACCAGGTGGCGAAAAAGTACTCCGGGAACTCGCTAAGATATTTCTCGAAGAATGTCCTAAGTTGATCAGCGACTTGCACACAGGCCTCTCAGCTAACGAAGCTGCATCCGTCCATCGCGCGGCGCACACGCTAAAGAGTTCGTCACGTATCATCGTTGCTCAATCGTTGGTGGAGGTGACAGCGCACATCGAGCAGCTCGCTGCCAACAAAGAACTGAACGACGTCGAAGAATGCCTACCCAGATTGCAAGCCGCGACGAACGAGACTTGTGACTCAATTCGCAGTTGGCTGAACGCAGAATGTACCTGAAGTTGCGAACACCAGGGCAAAGAAGAACCTGATACAAGCTCTCTAGTGGAACCTCATTCAGTCTTCCCCCTGACGTTTCACAGTCAGGTAGAGCGTCTCGCCTTGTTCGTCAAAGAATTCAAACCGCGCGGTTGGTTCCTCCGTCACGGTGACTTTGAGAAAACCTCCCGAGGCCTCGGTCTGTGTGTACAACTGCTGAATCTCGGCGTTCGGATCTGTCGACTTCTTGTCGCCTGGGCTGCGGCCCAGTCGAGAATTCGCATCGACCAGGGCGCCGCACGAGAATTCCTCGATTCCGATTGGGTCGATCGAGTGGTATTGCCAGTGACGATCGCCGCAGATGACGTAAAAGCCATTCTGGTCCAGCTTGTGCTGCTTCACCCAACGAAAGAACGCCCGCCCCTCGCGACGAAAACCGCGATGGTTGGTGTGATTGTCGATCTTGTAAGCGTCGTCTGGTCCGACCATAGGCGTTGGTGAGATGAGGATCTTCCAAGTCGCGTCACTGGCCAACAGGGTGCGCTTCAGCCAGTCGATCTGTTCGGCGCCCCACAGCGTTTTGCCGGGGCCGTCAGGCATCTTGTTCGGACTTCGAAAGTCTCGTCCTTCTACCAGCCAGATTTGAAGATGGCGATTAACACGGAAAGTGCGATAGGTCTTGGCATCCTCCTCAACCGGATCGACCACCGGCACCTGTTCGCGAAAGATGCGAATTCCCAGATCGCTTTGCGGAGGGCGGCTCCCGGTTCGATCACAATCGTTGAAGCGATGATCGTGGTCGTCCTTTTCCCAATAGGTTGGGACCGTACGGAACAACTCCACAAACCGCGGCTGCACAAACTGCTCGTGCCACTTACGCCGCATACCTTGGATGTCGGTGGCTTCCCGGTCATCGTGGCTGTCGTAATACACGTTGTCGCCGGTGCCGACAAAGAAATCCGGCTTCATTTTCAACATGGTGGCAAGAGCCGGATAGCCGAGATGCTTGTCAGCTCCCTTGTAGGCGCGATTTCCGGTGCGTTTTCCGTTCTTCGGCGTGCCGTAATGAAACGACATGTAATTCATGCCAGTGACCACGACGAAACTGACGTCCTTTGTTCCATCCTCCCTCTGCAATGTACGAAACGAACAGACGTCGCCCACCTGATTCGCATTCTCGTTCGGCCCAAAGATCAGCCTAAAGTAGTACTGCGTCGCCGGCCTCAGTCCGGCGATCTTCGTTTTCACAATGAAGTTATTATCGGCCCGTGCCTTGAGCCAGTCCGTCTTGTGCGACGATTCAAAATCCCGATGTTCCGAGATTTCAAATCTCGCGATCCCGGCTGTTCCTGGTACATCTCCATCGGCCAGACCGGCAGTTGAAGTCAGACGCGACTGGAGAATCGCACTGGTCTGACTGACCTCACCTGTCATTTCTCCCTGTGCATGAAATACACCCGCTTCGGCAGCCGTATCATTCGGAGCCAACGGTGTCAGCAACAACGTAGCGAATATCAAGTAGTTTCGTTTCATTGTAAGTTTTCCACTTCATAAGGTTCGTCAGGAACTCAGTCCGTCTTATATCCACGGCCCACGGCCGTGCGATCATGAAAGTCTACGCCGACCGTGCCGAAGTGGCGGTCTGCTTTGGCTGGTTGGCGTGATTCATCGAAGCAGTTTCTTCATCGCATCCAGTAACACCCTTTCCACCTCAGGTGCGACGCGCGAGACGAAACCGGTTTCGTAGCCGCCTTGACCGTAGGCAATCTCTGTGCCGATGTAGCCCGGCCCGTAGTCGCCATACGCGGCCATCGCAACGAAATCACCAGGCCGCATCTGCTGAGCGGCAAGTTGGTATTCCACAAATAATTCACCCGGCATGTGTAGCACGCGAGCAGCTCCCAGCTTCAGACAGGATATCGGAATACGATGGCCGCTCTTCATGCGACGCACGAATGTAAGATCGCGGGCAGCTCGGAGGCGGACCTTCGTCGGCTGTGATTCGTCCAAAAGCTTGGCGAGCAGTTCATTTTCGACCAGCGATTCACGCACCGGTAGCGACACGGATCGGACCGACCAGCTCACATCTTCAGCCACCAAAGAGATCTTCTTCTGCGACTCCCAGGCGAGCTTCAGGCCATCGGCGAGTCGCCGCGCGAGTACCGGACGGTTCTCCTTGGCGCCGTCATTGTATTTCCCCGCAGCGACGTTGCCCCCCGCACCGTCGAAGTGAATATGCGGAACGCCGGGCAGCGCCTTCTCCCGGATATCACGGGCCATCCCGACAAAGTCCCAATTAACGCTCCCGCGTCCGTAATAGCTCTGAGGATGCGTTGCGTAATAGGTCATCACACCGAGCGGTTCTTCTTCGTTCCAGAACGCCACGAGTCGGACCAGCGGATCGATCGTCCCTTCCGGTGCCGCACGAGCTGCCGGATTCTTGCCGCCAGAACTTTGACGTTGAATGGCGACGCGCCCGTCCGGCCCCAGTATCCGCCGATTGGACGCGACTTTCTCCACCTTACCCGTTCCAAACCCAACATGAGTTATTGTCTGCATTTTCCCCAGGGACTGTTTCGCCGCGATGGCAAGGCGTTCCATCACCTTTGTATCAAAGTCCGGATTGGAGTAGCACTTGTCGAGTCCGTGTTCCGCAAGTAACCGTTCCGTTGCAAAGTCGCTGCCGGGCGCGTCGTGCTGATGCAATGTCTGCAGCGCCACTTGATCGGAAGTCGTCCGGACGGATTTCGCAAGAGCCTTGCGAAACAGGTCGTAGCTTTCATTGCCGATACCCACCCAATCGAAAGCACACAGCACAATCGGATCGCCGGAGCCAAGCAACACGACACCGCGTGCGGTGAGTGGGCTTACAATCTCCATGGCCGGCGTCACGTTTCCGTTACAAAGCGGTGAACCAAGTGGAGGAGTCACGTCGACTTGGAAGGCCGTGAAACGAAGTGGTTCGTCGGCCATGCTCGATGAGCTGAAGAGCAAAACAGCGAGAGTGATGAGAACGTGTTTCATGATGTCGCTGTCTCTGTTTGGAACCAAAATGAGTAACGGTCCAAGTTCTGCAGTCCGAAACCCAGACGCATAGTGCGCCGACAGGAGTTTTCTTCATCCCAGCTTTTCTCGGCTTCATTCTACCAGAGTCTCTTGATGGGATTCAAAGGACTTGTTGTGTTCCCCTGCAAGGCCACGGACGCCGCCTGCGTGCGGCTCGCGTCACGGGGGCGGAGGAGGTCTGAATTGGCCGGGTGGGCCAGTTGGCTCGTGGCGATGCCGCTGGCCGGGGCCGAATCGCCGCGGACCGCCAGGCGGACGCCGCGGACCGTCATGTATCCGCCGACGGTCTGCCAGTGGTTGTTGGTACTGTTCCAGGACAAGCTGGTAGTTCGCAGTTTCAGGGAAGCGATCTACCAGATCCGATTGCACTGAGACAGCCTCGTCGAAGCTCGCCTGTGCCTCGTCGAGATTCCCGGTAAGCTCTTCGAGGACACCCGCCCTGTGGTACACGAAGGCGAGCAGCGCGGCGTGCTCCGGCGCGTGGGTCGGCTGGCGAACGAGGTCCCTCAGCACATCGATGGCTTTGTGGAGATTTCGTAAGCGTTGCTTCGTGTCTTCTTCGCTGGAGAGGCTGTCCGCCGCGGCCGGCCACGGATCATGCTTCGGCGGAGGAAGGCTCCCGCCAAGAGCTTTCCGTGAAGGAATGCGTTTTGGAGGAGGGCCGTCGGGGCGGAGATGCGGATTCGGTCCGGAACCTTGACGCAAAGGCATGTCGTCCAACTTGTGCGGGCCGTCTGGCGTTCCGATGGTTGCCCCCCAAAGGCCTTGTCGGCCCAGTAGGAAGTAGGCCCGTGCCAGTTCATACCGGGTTTCCGGATAATACTTCTCGCCTCGTGTCGACTCTAGAATCTGCACAGCTTTCTGGTGCGACTGGATCGCTTCTTCAGGCTGTCCGATGTATGGGTACATATGGCCGATCTCGTTGTGGATTTGCGCAGTCTCCAACGCGATGGTTGGATCATCGCTTGTCTCGTCGAGTTGTTGATAGATACTGATCGCCTCGCGATACGCGGCCGCTGCTTGGTCGAACTGTTGAAGATGTTGGCGGATGTCACCTCCCCGCCGCTTCGCTTGCGCTGCCTTGCGGCGGAAACGACTGTCGTTCCCATTTTGCTCTGCCAAACGATCGTAGAACGCAAGCATACTTTCTAGCAGCGCCGCCGTATCCGGCGACAGCGCCGGTCGTAACGACGGCTCGCGCTGGCCGCTGGAATCGGTGTTTTCCGCAATCAAGACGGCGAAGGGGTCGAAAGGTTCCGGCGCGAACTGTTCGTAGATGTTGTCCAGTACCTCCAAGCCCACATCCGTGGCTGACTCAGCCCTCGCACGCTCGACCCGTTCTCCGTCAAGCGCTGCCTTTGTGTGGAGGTAGCCGACCGTGGTTGCCACAGCCACTAACACCAGCAAGCTCAAGGCCGTCACGGCTAAACCGGCCACCAGTCGGTTGCGGCGGCACCACCGCCAGACATGTTCCGCGGCGGTCGTGCGGCGAGCCAGAAGTGGCTTGTCTTCCAGAAAACGGCGCAGATCCGCTGCCAAGTCTCCAGCGGACTGATAGCGATCCCCCGGTTCACAGGCGATGGCTTTCAGAATGATCGTCTCTAGATCGCGGGGGACGGCGGGATTGAGTTTTCGGAGACGAGCGACATCGCCAGCGACAATCTTCTCGACCAGACGGCCTTGAGGCAGGTCGCCCAAAGCCAACTGACCAGTCAATAATTCGTGGAGCGTGATACCCAGGCTGTAGATATCGCTGCGAGCGTCAATCCGGCCGCCCGTCAGATGTTCGGGTGCCATGTATCGCAGCGTACCAACGACATCCCCGCTCCGAGTCACGTTGTCTTGCTCCAAGAACTTGGCCAGCCCGAAGTCGGTGACCCAAACGGTGCCCTCGGGGTCGAGGATCAAATTTGCCGGCTTCACGTCACGGTGAAGCACGCCATGCTTGTGGGCGAAGTCGAGTGCGGCAGCGGCCTGAATGCCGATGTCGGCGACGTGGCGGACGTCTGCGTCTCTCGCGGTGTATTTCGCAGTTGATGTATCCGGGAAAGATTGCTCGGCGTCTGAGAATGGCGGCAGACTCATCGGCTCGGGCGTTGTGTCTCCCGCACCGATCCGCGTCTCTTCATGGACTCTGGGTGGCGGCAACGGTTTGCCCCACTGATCCAAGCTGACGCCATCAATCAACTGCATTACGTAGTAGTGATACCCATCGTCGCAGGCAACGCCAAACACGGGCACAATATTCGTGTGGTGCAACCTTCCGGCAGTCTTTGCTTCTCGGCGGAACCGCAGCAGATGCTTCTCGTCCAACAGCGCTTGCTTCGGTAGGACTTTGAGAGCCACGCGGCGGCCGAGTGACTCCTGTTCGGCCTCGTAGACGATGCCCATGCCCCCACGACCGATCTCGCGGATGATTCGGAAATCGCCCAGACGTTCCAAACGCACTCCACGCAGTGACACTTGCCCACCGGAAGATAGCTCCTTGCGGACTTTCAAGTTTTCGATCGCCACGGCGGCAGGAAAGAGGTCCCGTATTTCCTCGGCCAACTCCGGATAGCGTTCGGCGTACTCATCCATCGATGGATGCTCGCCACGACGATATCGCTCGGTGAACTCGTCGATTAGTGTTTCTACAGGATCGCGGTCACCCTGGGGTCTCTGGATTCCATCGTCGTTGTCGAGACGAGGGCTTCGCTTATCCAATGGTGGTTCGGAAGGTTCAAACGTCATGATCCACTGTCGTCCAAATCACTCTTCGCACACGTCGGACAGTTTCGCGAAGATACCCTTGAGTCGTTTAAGTGCCCGCACGTATCGAATGCTCGCCGCCTTCTGCTGGATACCGAGCACTTCGGCCACTTCGGTATTGGTCAACTCTTCGAAATGTCGCAACGCGAGAACTTCCTGATCGATGGGGTCCATACTTTCTAAGGCCGCCTCCACCTGACTCGACAATTCAGCTCGTATCGCCGCCTGGCTTGGCGAAGTTAATCGACCGAGCAGTTGACCGGCGATGGATACTGAAGTCGCCTGCGGATTGAATCTGTCGTGGATTGGAACTTCTCGGACGACACTCCGCTTCCTGGCGCCAAAATGGCGACGATGGACGTCGACCAAAGTCTGTCCGACGATCATTCTCAGCCAAACAAAGACCGACGAGTCACCGTGATCCTCGAAATGCCGCAAACGCCGAGCGGCGTCCAAATAGGCTTCCTGAAGGATATCGTTCTCGTCGACTCGTCTGGCCAAACGCTGGTCGAGGCGAAAACGCACCATTTGCCACAGGCGTTCACGATGACGAGAAAATGCCTTCGCCAACGTTTGCTCGTCTCCTGCTTTCAGCTGACTAAGGATCTCCACGTCTTGTTCCTCGGCGCCGGGCATTACAACTCCACTAACTAACGTAAAACGTTGTCGGCTTTCTACAGACTTCCCACAACTAAGTATATGCCGCCAGGCCCGGCAGGCGGAGTTGGCAACGAAGAGCATCGCCGAAACTCTGGATCATCGCCGCCCCAGGGCTCGCCGTTCTGTACTCGTCTGTAGATTGCGACGCGCGTCTTTCGTTAGTGATATTACGAGCTTATCTAGGACCTGAGAAAGGAACAGAATGATGAAGGCAAACACAGCATTCAGGCGGCTTCTTGCCCGTTCGGACAAATCTCGCACAAGAAAACGTCGGCGTCGCGAATGTGGCCGTCACTTGTGGGCTGAGGCACTCGAGGACCGTTGCCTGTTGACTGGGATCTTGAGTGTCTTCCCGACGTCCGCCGCGCCGGGGACCACGGATCTTTCGGTCAGTTTCACGCTGGATTCCGATGCCGTTCCCCCACCACCTCCTTCGCAGGTAGCCCCTACTAGTGCTGAAGTCGGAACGATTCAAGGTAGTGCACTAACACGAAGCGACATGGTGGTGACAGCTAGCTTTGACATCCCTGTCGATGAACCGACAGGCACAAAAGACCTAGCG
The DNA here is from genome assembly GCA_002685655.1 of Planctomycetaceae bacterium. The sequence goes on along the minus strand of NYXM01000093.1, from coordinate 9,713 downwards.
GTGGCGTTTCCGACTCCCAACGGAACGATAACAATGACGCTCGACGATGGGTTTACAGTCCTTGCAAGTAATCTTCCCGTGGTCAGTATCATGGCCACGGACGCCAACGCTGCTGAATCCGGACTCGACACCGGCACATTCGCGATCACTCGCTCCGGTAGCACTAACGGCGACCTGACCGTGCAGTTTTCGCTCGACGGTTCAGCGACTGAGACTGACGACTTCCTTGCCCTTGCGCGGATGGCGACGATTCCAGATGGGCTCTCGTCGGTCAACGTAACGCTCATGCCGGTTGACGACAACGTGGTCGAGTCGTCAGAGACAGTCACACTCTCTGTCGAGGCGAATACAGCGTATTCAGTTGGCACTGCTGACACCGCCACGGTGAACATCAGCGACAACAACGCGGCGAACTTAGAAGGCTATACACTGCTCGCACCGATGACCTCGACCGAAACCTATCTGATCGACAACGACGGCACACCAGTACACACCTGGACCAGCGACTACAACCCAGGACTGTCGACGTACCTGCTCGAGGATGGAACGCTCATGCGCACCGCATCGTTGCGAGAACCGAGCCAATCGTTCACAGCGGGTGGAGCGAGCGGACGAGTTGAGCAATGGAGTTGGGACGGCGAATTGCTGTGGGAATTTGAGTACTCTGACAGCAATCACTGTTTGCACCACGACATTGAAGTTCTACCCAACGGCAACGTGTTGATGATCGCTTGGGAGTATATCAGTCAGACCGATGCGATCGCGGCGGGCCGAGACCCGAGCCTGCTGGCCGACGGCAAATTGTGGCCGGACCACATCATCGAAGTCGAACCGGTGGGTATTTCTGGAGGCAATGTCATTTGGGAGTGGCACGCCTGGGACCATCTCGTACAAGACTATGATCCCACAAAGGCCAACTACGGTGTGGTGGCCGATCATCCTGAACTGATCGACGTCAACTACGCCTCTGGTCAAGGTCGTGCCGATTGGAATCACACCAATTCGATCGACTACAACGCCGATCTGGATCAGATTCTGCTTTCCGTGCGCGGCTTCAGTGAGATCTGGGTAATCGATCACAGCACAACGACCGCGGAAGCTGCCAGCCACACGGGCGGAAACAGTAGCCTCGGCGGTGACATCCTCTACCGCTGGGGCAACGCGCAGACATACGATGCGGGGACTGCCGCCGAGCAGCAACTATTTTCCCAGCACGATGCCGAGTGGATCGGGGAGGGATTACCCGGCGAGGACAACATTCTCGTCTTCAATAACGGCACGGGCCGAGACTATTCGACAGTGGAAGAGATTGCCACACCAGTCGAAGCGGACGGAAGTTATACTTTAGTGGCCGGACAATCGTACAGTCCGGACGACCTCGCGTGGTCGTACACCGCCGATCCGGCTACCAGCTTCTACGCAGACCATATCTCAGGCGCTCAACGGCTGGCCAACGGTAATACTCTCATCACCGATGGGACCGGCGGGATCTTGTTCGAGGTTACCACCAGCGGCGACATAGTGTGGCAGTACGATGTGGGCGGACAGATCTTCCGAGCAGATCGTTACGCGACGGCCTACTCAGGTTTTGACGGCACCGATCTCGATGATAATCCTGGTGACGATCCCGTCGACCTCGATCTGACTTACGTCATTGTCGACACGGGACAGATAGACTCCTATGACGACGTGGGCAATGTGATCGACCCGTCACCGGATCAGGCCTTCTACGGCCAAGACGCCCAACACAATGGTAACCAATCCAGCTACACGACCAGCGTCAGCGGGCTAACCGTCGATGACAACATAACGGGGCTGACCTGGACGCAGAGCCCCGACTGGGACGGCGACGGTGACATCGACACGAACGATAAGTTCAGCTGGGAGGATGCTCAGTCATACGTCGACACGCTGAACGCGCTGAGCTACGACGGGTACAGCGATTGGAGTCTGCCGAGCATCAAGGAGTTGTACTCGCTGATCGACTTCACCGGCATCACAGGCATGACCGAAGCTTCGGCCACGCCGTACATCGACACCGACTACTTCGCTTTCGATTACGGTGACGAGTCGTCCGGCGAGCGCATCATCGATGCCCAGTACTGGTCAAGTAGCGAGTACGTCAGCACCACGATGAACGGAGGTCACACAGTCTTTGGCGTGAACTTCGCCGATGGCCGGATCAAGGGGTACGGCACGTCGAACCCCTCGGGTGCCGAGATGACACAGTATGTGCGCTACGTACGTGGCGACACTGATTACGGGCTCAACGACTTCGTCGATAACGGCGATTCGACCGTGACGGACAATGCGACGGGGTTGACATGGGCGCGGGACGACAGCGGCATCGGCCGGGATTGGGAAGATGCGCTGGCGTGGGTCCAAGAGATGAACGATACGAACTACCTGGGCTACAGCGACTGGCGTCTACCCAACGCCAAGGAGCTTCAGAGCATCGTCGATTACTCCCGCTCACCCGACACCACCGGCTCGGCGGCGATCGATTCAGTTTTCAACGTCTCCACGATCATCGACGGTGGCGGCGATACGGACTACCCATCGTTCTGGAGCAGCACCACGCACCTGGACGGGCCGCCTGAACAACTCGGCAACTACGCGGTCTATGTCGCGTTCGGCGAGGCCGAAGGATGGATGCAGTTTTCACCCGGCGGCGATTACCAATTGATGGATGTCCACGGCGCGGGGGCTCAACGCAGCGATCCCAAGAGCGGTGATCCGGCTGATTATCCCTATGGCCACGGCCCGCAAGGCGATGTGATCAGCATCTACAACTACGTGCGTCTGGTGCGCGATGCAGACGACGGAGATGATGATCCCAACGAACGGCCCACGGCAGAAGCTGGCGACGCGTTCACGGTCGAGGCAGGCAACACGATCACCCTGGACGGCTCGGCATCGACCGATCCGGACGGTACGATCGTTTTGTATCAGTGGGATCTGGACAGCGACGGACAGTATGACGACGCCACCGGCGTCACCGCCAGATTCAGCGCCGTGGCCGTTGGCACTTACACAGTCGGCCTGCAAGTCACCGACGACGATGGCGCACAAGATACTGACACCACGTCCATCACCATAACTGCTCCGCCCAATGCCGCCCCGACCGCCAAGGCCGGTGGACCGTACGAAGGCGTGGTGGGGAACACGATCACTTTGGACGGCTCGGCGTCGACCGATACAGACGGTACGATCGTTCTGTACCAGTGGGATCTAGACAGCGACGGACAGTTTGATGACGCCACCGGCGTCACTGCCAACTTTAGCGCCGTGACCGTCGGCACTTACACAGTCGGCCTGCAAGTCACCGACGACGATGGCGCACAAGATACCGACACCACGTCCATCACCATAACTGCTCCGCCCAATGCCGCCCCGACCGCCAAGGCCGGTGGGCCGTACGAAGGCGTGGTGGGCAATACGATCACTTTGGACGGCTCGGCGTCGGTCGACGCAGACGGCACGGTTGTTCTGTATCAATGGGACCTGGACGGCGACGGCCAGTACGACGATGCCAATGGCGTGTCAGCGGAATTTTACGCGGCGGAGGCCGGCACGTTCACCGTCGGATTGCAAGTCACGGATGACGATGGTGCACAGAACACCGACACTGCCGTGTTGGATATCACCGACGTGGATGAACCAAACCATGCTCCTCGTTTGGCCCATCCTATCCAGAACCAAACTGCTCCCGCCAATCGAAGGTTGCGACTCCAACTTCGGCCCGATACGTTCGTCGATCCCAATGCTGGCCAGAGTTTGAGCTACGCAGCCACACAGGCAGACGGATCACCGTTGCCCAGGTGGCTAAGGTTCAACAGCCAGACGATGACTTTTTCGGGCAGACCGTTGGTCCGCGATGTCGGTCAATATGATGTTCGCGTCACAGCCACCGATTCCGGCTCGCCCGCGCTGGCTACTTCTTCGGAGTTCACGATCAGCGTAGTTGGCCATCCTTTCCGTGCCCAGAATGCGGATCTACCGCAGGACGTGGACGGCAATGAACTGGTGACGCCGCGGGACGCCTTGATCCTCATCAACTGGATTAACGCCAACGGACCGGGCCCCGCGCCGGATTCTGTGCCCGAAACGGTCGAGGGTTCATTATCCTTCGTCGACGTCAACGGCGATGACGCCATATCGCCCATGGACGTACTGATGGTGGTGAATCACCTGAATCACCCATCCCTCACATCCGTTCCGCTGGCCGAAGGCGAAGGGACCATCGCCACTACGTCGCCCCGCGCTACACCAACTCTGCACGCCCCGATCACCGAGACCCCGTTCACGGAAACACCGTTCACGGAAACCCCGTTCACTGAAACCCTGCGTCGGGCAGCCACTACGGTGGATCTGGCGTTCAGCCAAAACGCGGAACTGTCATCACCGGCCGATTTGGATGAACTGCTGGGCGTTCTGGCCCACGATACAGGTCGTGGCGAGACGGAGTGTGACGACCTCGCCATGGCGGAGATTGTGTAACATACGACGTGACATCCCTGCGACCAAGAGAGGAAGATCTGATGGGATTAAGAGCAGGTTTCATTATGGGACTCATGATCGCTGGGTTTGGTGTCGTCTGCCAGGCTCAAACCGCGTCTGAGCAACGGGCCAACGCACTGTCGTACTGTGTTGTCGACACGGGGCAATCGCACTGCTTCAGTGATCGTGGCCAGTTGCTGAAAGCACCGCAGCCGGGTGAGCCGTTCTTCGGACAGGACGCCTTCTACCAAGGGCCCAATCCCAACTACCGGGACAACGGCAATGGCACGGTCAGCGACCTGAATACGGGTCTCATGTGGCAGAAGACCGCGGAGCTGAATCGCAAACTGACGTTTCCCGAGGCGCTGGCGCGGGCCAGGCGATCGAGATCTTCCGGCTACAGCGACTGGCGGCTGCCGACGATCAAGGAGCTCTATTCGCTGATCGACTTCAATGGCAACGCCCGCGCCCGGTCTCCGGTGCCGTACATTGACACACATTTCTTCGACTTCTCTTACGGCAACGAGTCGCTGGGCGAGAGATTGATCGACGCGCAGTATTGGTCCAGCACTGAGTACGTCGGGTTGACGATGCGTGGCAATGCGACGGTGTTTGGAGTGAACTTTGCGGATGGCCGCATCAAGGGCTACCCGCGAGACACTGGGCAGAGAGGCGAGCGGGCTACTCATTTTGTCCGCCTGGTCCGAGGTAACCCGAGCTACGGCAATAATCGCTTCGTCGATCACGGCGACGGGACGATCTCCGATTTGGCGACTGGCCTGATGTGGTCCCAGGCCGACAGCGACAAGGTGCTGAACTGGCAGCAGGCATTGGCTTGGTGCGAGGAGCTGCCCCTGGCCGGACACGACGATTGGCGGCTCCCCAATGCCAAGGAGCTGCAGAGCATTGTGGACTACAAACGAGCACCGGATTCCCGCGATCTTGCGCGGCGCGGCCCGGCAGTCGATCCAGTGTTCAAGATGACCAGTGGCGAAGGATGGATGTGGTCGAGCACCACGCACCTGGAGGGGCCGGGATCTCAAGGCGGCGCTGCGGTCTATCTAGCTTTCGGCCGAGCCACGGGGTTTATGCCGACGCGTCGTGGACGGAGGCACGCCATGAACGTGCACGGTGCGGGCGCTCAGCGCAGTGATCCCAAGAGCGGCAACCCAAACGATCGAAGGTGGGCAAGCGGGTTGGGGCCTCAAGGCGATGAAATCCGGATTTACAACTACGCACGGGCCGTTCGGAACATCGATCAGGAATCTGTGCAACGTGTCCAGCCCAATCTCGCGCCCCTGCCGGTTTCCGCCCTCAGGCCTCGTCGATTGCCAAGATGACCGGCAGGAGTTCTACCACGGAGGAAGCCTGGTCGAGACGTAGGGAGACAGCCGCATTAAACTGAGGAGAAACTCGGCTACCTTTGCGAAGCGTTCGTTTGCGAGAATTGAACTGGTTAAAACCCGTGTCGGGGCACAACATCGCTGGTTTGAGCTGCTAAGCTGATAGACGCAAACAGACCGGTTTGACAAGGAGAGACGAATGAACGCGCAGACTGCCAGGTTCCTTGCGGTTTCGTTCCTTGGCTTTGTGCCAATATTGACGAGCATCTGTCTCGGCCAGGATTCGTCGAAGGATGCTACCAGCGCGTCCGAAGACAGCGCGTCCGAAAACAGTGCGTCCGAAAACCCGCGTCAGCATGAATGGCCGCAACTCAAAGGAAACTCAGGCTTTACCGGTTTGTCATCGGATGACTCGGTCAAGCCGCCATTGAAGCTTTTATGGTCTTACCGTTTAGACGGAGACGCGTCCGGAGACGCCGGTGCCGGGGTCATTGTGGCGGACGGCAAGGTCTTCGTGCCCGTAGCCAATAGTCATTCGATTGTGGCACTTGACGCGAACAGCGGCCGGTTTTACTGGGAGCATCGCGAGCAATCGATCGGACAGATCGGTTACCTCGGCCATGCGCCGGTGCCTGCGTATCACAGAGGCCGCGTGATTCTTGAACAACGGCGTCAGTCTTCGGGAGTGATCGCACTCGATGCCGAGACGGGTGCAGTGCAGTGGCAACAAGCCCTGAGCCCACACGGCAAGGATATGAACCGGGGCGGGCTGCCCGTGGCAAATGGAATGGTCTATTGCAGCGAAGGCGGCCCCGATCCGGCGCTGAGTACGCTCGACGTTGCGACGGGCAAGCGCGTTTGGCGGACACCGTTGGGCGGCGACGTCGGCGAGTATGCGATCGGTCCCACCGTTGCCGGAGGTCGGGTCTTTGTCTCGACCCGGGCGAACACGCGCCGCGGCCCAAAGCCGGACAACTTCCGCGGCGCCATTACGGCGTTCGACGCAAAGAGCGGCGAGATCCTTTGGCGCCGAAAGAATATCTACTCGTGGAGCCCCATGGCTTCTGATGGAAAAGTCCTGGTGTGCCCTATGTGGTCCTCCCCGGACGAGAAACTGTACCTGCTGGATTGCGTCACCGGAGAAACGATTTGGGCCAAGACGCGCGTCGCGAACCACTACAACCCGCCGATCACTTTCACGAAAGAGCTGCTGCTCTATCAGCCGTGGGGTCCGAAGCTTCATGCGATGTCGCGGACAACCGGTGACCCGCAGTGGATATTTCACAACGAATTTACGAGTGCCGGATGCTGCACACCCGCGGTCTCCGGCCAATACGCCTATATCGGAACATCCGTACCAAAACGGTCCGGGGATCTTGAGTCACTACGCGGATTTCGCCTGGCGGATACTCCCAGCGACACCGGGAAATATGGCACGTTGAACGCCATTGACCTGTCGACGGGCAAGTCAGTCTGGCGATTTCCGACGACGAATACGGTGTGTGGGGATCCGGCTATCGCCTATGGACGTCTCTATTTCGCTAGTCGGGACGGAAGGGTCTACTGCTGTGTCCCCGCGGAGCCCGATGAACGGATGACACCGGAAGCGAAGGACAAATCGCCGCCAGCTCCCAAATCAAGGGTCGCGCAGCTTCTATCGACTCGGCGCGATCAAGCGGAGCAACCGGGCACCGACTGGCCGATGCAAGGTGGAGGACCGGACCGAGTTGGTGTGAAGGGAGTTACGTTGAAGCCGCCCCTAAAACTCGCTTGGAAGTTTGACACGCGGGGCCGCGTACTGACATCCGCAGCAATTGTTCGTGGCGTGGTGTACGCAAGCTCGGAGTCCGGCAAGATCGTTGCCGTGGATGCTGGCCGAGGTCAGAAAGTCTGGGAACTCGATACTGGTCAGCCAGTACGGTGTTCACCTGCAGTGGCTGGAAAGTTGGTCTATTGCGGTTCCGACAACGGGATTCTGTACGCACTCGATGCGCGAACAGGGAAACCGATCTGGCAGTTCGAGGCAGGTGGGCCGATTCAGGCGTCACCGGCGGTCGTGGGCGACGTGATCGTCTTCGGCGCCAACGATCACAACCTTTACGCGCTGGACCGGCGAACGGGCCGAAAACTTTGGAACTTCCGCACCAGCCGTTTTTGTGTCCAGGCTCCACCGGTGATTCACGGAGATCGCGTTTTTGCCGCCGGGTGGGCCGATTGGGTTTGGTGCCTTGATCTGAAGACCGGCAAGCCGGTTTGGCAGTCGTTTATTCCGGTCTCGATCGAGGCAGTTTCCTGGTATCATGATCAACTCTGGGTTCGAAGTCCCTACTATGTTGTCGAGCTTGATGCGGCCAAGGGGACGTGGCTCCGCATTGCCGAAGCGTCGTACGGTTACGGCGGCATGGCATTCGCTGGAGATCGGCTGTTTCAGTCAGGCGTGCAAGGCCAATATGGTACCGAGGGAGCAACCTTCGTTTCTTTGGATGGCAAATCAGGACCACCTCCCGAGCAAGTTGCTCCCACGCTAAAAGGCGTTGGAATGATGACCCCACAGCCGCTTAAAGAAGCCGCCGAGCTTGAATCGATGGCCACGCCCCTGGTCCTCGGAGACGACCTCTGCATTGCGACTTTAGAGGGGAAAGTCGTTCTGTCCGACTTCGATGGTAAGCTGCTCTGGAACTATGAACTCGGCGGTCCAAGCCACGCTTCACCAACCGCTGCCGACGGCCTGTTGATCGTTGGTTGCGATGATGGAAATCTCTATGCCTTCCGAGAAGCCCAGCAGGTAAAGTAGCCGTTTACGTCCAGTCTTGAGGTCGGCGACGTCGACTGCTCTGCGGTGAACCGTTACTGCGGGCGGACTGAGCAGGTTCGAACAAGGATCTCATAGTTTGCGACGCCCCACTTCGATAAACAATCGCAAGCTATGCTAAACTGCAAGGTTTACCCCGTCTCCGATTCTGAGTAATGAGTGTGTGTCAGTCTGTTCCGCGCTTATCTGTCCCATTGCCAACCGTCGCAACGGCGCTTCTCCTGGCTATTCTTGGCGGTTGTCGTTCAGAAAATCGATCCTCGCCGGAATCCAAACACGAGCCAGTCAATAAAGAACCATCCTCGAGCAAGTTGCCACCAGGCATTGATTCGATGTCCGGGCCGCAAATGTACGCGTCGCTTTGCAGCCCGTGTCACGGGGCCAACGGTGACGGCCACGGTCCGGGGGCGCGATCCGTGTGGCCCCCGCCACGCAACTTGCGCCGCGACAATTTTCGGCTGGTGAGTAGTCAGAGCCGTGCTCCCACATTGGCTGATATCGAGCGCGTGATCCGGCAGGGAATGCCGGGAACCTCGATGACCTCGTTCGAGGATCTAGCTGATCGCCAGCGAACGTTACTGGCGGAAGAAGTGCTGCGTCTACGCCTTGAAGGCGTGCGACAGCGAGTGATCGACGAGCTGCAACGAGATGGCATCTCTAACATCTCAGAAGACATCGCAGAAGAAGTCGAGGCGGCGGTCCGCCGTGCCGCAACACCTGGCGAGATCGTCCGGGTCCCCTCCTTCGGTTTCGCTAATTCGCAGGACACGGACAGGGGGCAACGAGTATATCGTCAACAACGCTGCGGCTCGTGTCACGGCGATGATGGTGTGGGCGTCTGGGACGTATACTTGCGAGACGACGAAGGGAACGCGACGCGCCCTCGCGATCTCGCCCATGAGCCGTTCAAAGGCGGTCACCTTCCGGAATCGATCTATCTGCGGCTGCGCCTCGGTATGCCAGGTACGCCGCATCCGAGCAGCCCGAGTCTGTCAGAGCAGGAGTTGGTTGACTTGGTCCACTACTGCCGCTCACTTGCAAAGGAGCCAAGACTGAAT
>NYXM01000092.1 GCA_002685655.1 Planctomycetaceae bacterium | reverse complement strand
TGGTTTCTGATGATGGTCGTGCCGTTGGTCCTTGGTCCGGTCCTTGAACCATGTGACGAATCGAATCAACTGGCGAACCGCCTCTTGGTAAGCTTGCCTCCCTTTCTCCGGGTTGGCCAATTCCGCATCGCCGAGCACACCGGTTTCGCTGTAACTACTGGTCCACGAGATGACGGACGCCGGCCCGGCGCCGAACAGATCGATCCACTGAAACGGACTCTCCTCTTCATTGAAGCTAATCACGCCGCTTTTGATCCGGTCGTTGCGGACATGGTCTCCATCGAGGTACATATACAGCGACGTTTCCAATTCTCCCGCGTGGGCACACCCTCCTGGAAACTTGCTTTCACGCCAGCTGGGCAAGAACTCCTTGTCAACGGTCAACAGATTCCACCACGCGCAGCAAACGCACTCGGCGTCCGTTTCCAGATTAGCGCGGCGCGCGACCAAATCCAGATTCGGCATATTGGATCCATGCCCGTTCAACAGCACGATCTTCTTGAATCCGTGGTAGGCGAGCGACTTCGTGATGTCCAAGACATGATGGATAAAGTGCTCGTAATGGCTATTGATCGTGCCTGGAAAATCCATCACGTGTCCCGTGTAGCCGTATGCTACGATCGGCAGGACCAACATCTTCTCCGGAATCTGTTCGCCTGCTCCCCGCGCAATCCCGCTCGGGCAGACCAAATCGACATCCAGCGGCAGATGCGGTCCATGCTGCTCAACGGCACCGCAGGGCAGGATGCAAACCTGCTCCAAATCGATCGCGTCGTTGATTTCAGGCCAGGTGAGTTTTTCGTAACGATATTCCGTGCGTGCACGGTCAGCGGGTTGGTTCATTGCCAGACGACTCCTGTTAAAGAAGAGGGCCGACCCAACGGACGCCGGATCGGCCCACGATCAATTCTCACGTCTCTGATTTCAGCGAAGATCGGCCGTGACCATTTTAAAATCGTCAGATCGGAAAGGCGACGCGGGCAGCCCTTCAGCATTGAACAAGTTCGGCTCGGCGGTGTCAGACCAGGCGAACCGGACGGCGACGGGTTTGGCGACTTTGTCGCTCTGCACGACAACGGCACCGCCGTCGATCGTCGCCGTGGCAGCCACGAACTTCTCGTCGGCACCTGCGATCTCAAAATGTGTCAGGCCTTCATCGCCTCTGGCCTCCAAACCACCGCCGACATGATTAAAGGACACACGAATCTTGTTGCCTTCGACTTTGAGGCCTTCATACAACGGCCCGGAATGGACGAGCTTTTTGTCGTGTGCCAATGCGAGCGCCCACAAGGCGAGCCGTCGGCCAACTTCTTGTTTGTTTTTCGGATGGATATTGGTGATGTTGCCAATGTCCGTCGTCACGGCCATGCCGGTCTGCGGCAGCGATAGCGTCTTCAACTGGGCTTCCCACAGTTCAGCACATTCCTTGGGGTCTTTGCCCTTGTAGCGGAAAGGGGCCAGCTGCACGAACAAGAACGGAAAGTCGCCTTGATTCCAGCTCTTCCGCCAATCCGTAATCATGGCCGGAAAGAGCTTGGCGTATTGCTGCGCCCGAGCCACGTTGGATTCGCCCTGATACCAGATGGCGCCGCGCATCGACAACGGCACGATTGGGTTGATCATCCCGTTGTACAACGCTGACCCTTGATTCGGATTGCCTGGTTTGAAAGTGGCAGCCCGTTGGAGGATCGGCGCAAAATCTTCGTCCGACTCCAGGGTCGGCTTACTCGTCCAGGCCTCGCAGATCGTGCCGCCCCATGATGTGTTGACAAGGCCGACGGGGACATCCAAATCCTGGTGCAACTTGCGACCGAAGAAATAGCCGACCGCAGAAAAGCCGGCGATGGTCCCCGGATTGCAATCGGTCCAGCCAGCTTGTCCCTTGCCAACACAATCTTCCAGCGCCTCTTCCGCCGGAATACGGGCCACGGTGAACAGGCGAATGTTGGGGTACTTGGCGGCGGCGATTTCCTCTGCCGGATTGAGCGCCCGATTGACCGACCATTGCATGTTGGATTGTCCCGAGCAAATCCAGACTTCGCCGACCAGCACATCGGTCAGTTTGATCGTATTGGTGCCTACGACGTGAACTTCGTACGGTCCACCGGCCGCGGGCGGGTCGATCTTTAGCGACCACTTACCGTCGGCGTTGGCTTTCGTTTCACCACGGCTTTCGCCCATTTCGACAACCACTTTTTCGCCCGCTTCGGCCCAACCCCAAATTGTGGCCGGCTGATTCTGCTGGATCACCATGTGATCGCCAAGCACTTTGGGCAAACGTACGTCCGCACGCGCGGACACGGCGCAGACCAACGACAACAAACAGACAGACAACAGAATTCGTTTCATCGCGTGATTCTCCGGCATGAAGGTCGAGAAGGTGGGTCTGAAATAGCAAAATTGAATGACCAGATTCTAACCGCCACGGGTGACGATTGCATCCGGTCACGTCAATTCCCGTTGTGCTTGCCACCAACCGGCTGTTTGAATGTCACGCAAAGGCCTGGTGTGACATAATGTTGCTTGACCGGGCCTTCCGGCAGGAAGGGAATCGTCCGCTTCTCGGCCAAACCAAACGGGATCTTGCCATGATGGCAGAACACAAAGACTCTCTTGACCACGACGATCTGTTATGGCGACAAGGGTGTCGCATTTCGTTGCGCGAGCTGATGATCTGGATCACGGCAATCCCCGTTGCGCTCGCCGTTCCAATCTGGTTTGATCTGCCGCTGTTACCAGTCATCTTCTATGGAACCCTCGGCGCGCTCGTGTGGCGACTATCGAAGGCGATGTATTTCAAACTCGCCGTGGTGATTGCCTTCGCGGCGGCAGTTGCGCTCACTTGGACGAGCCTGCTAATCTTGACGGAATAATGGTCGTGTCGGAGAACCACATCACTACGCTGGAAGGCCAACCTGTTCCTGTATTGCCGGACGAAGAACTGATTCGCGAACTCGCAGAAGAACCGCCCGATTAACAACTGGCGTGGTAGGATATTGTCAGTGGCGGCAACGAGTTGCCGAGCGCCCCTTTGTTGTGAGGATCGAGATAATGCGAGATTGCGGATGTTTAGCCGTTAAGCTGTTGATCTACAGATTGTTGTTTTTTGCGGGGTTGTTTTTTGCGGGGTTGTGTTGCAAAACGGCACACGCCGACACGCTCGTGTTGACCACATTGGATGAGTTTGGCGAGCCATTGCCATGCCGGATCCTGGTGCGCGGAAGCGACGGTCGTTGTGCCGTTCCTGACGACGCCGTTACGCTGCAGACCGGGCAGGATCGTTGGTTCATGTCGTCGGGTCGATGCCGTGTGAATGTACCCAATGGTGATGCGATGGTTCGCATTGAACGCGGGCCGGAATATGTGCGAATCAAGGAACATCTCCGCATCAGCTCCGGCAGCGCGTCTAAGACGTATCAGTTGCGGCGGTGGATTGATATGCGTCAGCGAGGCTACCTGTGCGGCGAGAACCACTTACATGTCGACTCCGTTCAACTTGCTCCGATGCTTGTGTCAGAGGGGCTCGATTTCGGCACGTCGCTGACGTGGTGGCGAGGACCAGACGAACGCCGGCCGGTTCCCAAAGGTGAAGGTCGAGTTCGGTTGCTTGAGTTCGCTGGCCACAAGGTGCCGACAAGCATCTACGATGCTGAACTCGAATACGCCTGGGGCGCAGCTTACATCCAGAACCTCCCGGCACCGTTGCCGCTGGAGGCGGAGCCTAACAGACCGAATCTTGACTATCTGCGGCACGCTGCCGCCGCTGGTGCGATCGTCCACTACCAGGGCGGTTGGTCGCGCGAAGTGCTTCTCGATGCGTTATTGGGATGCGTGCACACCGTCAATGTCTGCAACAACAACTTCGCACTGCATCGCTTCCAACCGCGCAGCCGATACTCGAATCTGCTCGAAGTCCAAAACTTCCCCGTCTATGCGGATACCGACATCGGTATGCTGAAAATGAACACGGACACTTATTATCGATTACTCAATTGCGGCCTGCGATTGGCCGCAGGCAGCGGGTCGGCGACGGGGGTCAAGCAGGCTCCGGTCGGTTACAACCGTGCCTATGTGCGCAGTGCGCCGGGAGATTCGCTCGACGAATTCTACAAAGCATGGAAGGCAGGAAGGAACTTTGTCACCAACGGTCCGATGCTGATGCTGCGAACGGAATCCGGTGGAGGGCCTGGTGATACGATCCAGCTGCCGAAGGAGGGCGGTACGATCAAGGTACACGTGGAAGCACACTTCGACCAACCGCTGGCATCCTTGGAGATTGTCGTCAACGGCGAGGTGGCCAAGGCGATGAAGTTCAAGAGTGCCAAAAGTATCTCTTCGACGATCGAGCTGCGAATTGCGGAAGGGTCATGGATCACGGCACGTTGTACGGCGGAGGACAGACTGCTCAGCGACAACGAACTAAAGGCATACAAAGATCCCAGCGCTAACAACTCGTTTCGCGTCGCCCCATCCCGGTTGCGGTTCGCTCACACTAGCCCAATTTACGTCACCGTCGACGGCCAACATGTGTCGGTACGAAAGTCGGTCGTAGAGGGCTTTCAAATGCTCGAGCGATTCGAGGCGTTCTCGAGAAAGAACGCGGGCGCACGGTATCAAGCAACCATGACGAACGCGCTCGAAACAGCCCGCGCGCGACTGCTGGCCAAGGCAGCGAGACAACCAGGTGACGAACCGCCCAGTTACTCGATTCATCGAACAATGTCAGAGATCACGATCGATGGTCGGTTGGACGAAGCAGCCTGGCGCGGCGCTACGGCGGTCGGAGACTTCAAGTTTCCTTGGTGGAAGACAGGTCTCAAAGAACAAACCGTCTCGAAGTTGCTTTGGAACGACGAGTTCCTTTACGTCGCGTTTCGCTGCGATGATGCTCATATCTGGGCCGAGCAGATTGAGCGCGACAGTCCAGTCTATCAAGACGACTGCGTCGAACTTTTTACTGCGCCGAATTCGGTACATCCCTTCAATTACTTCAACATCGAAATGAACGTTGGCGGCGCTTTTCTTGATCGACATCATCCCAGCGGTCCAGGGAAGGCAGAGACACCCAATTGGAACGCCCGCGGAGTTAGGATTGCCACGACGGTGGACGGAACGCTCAATGACGACACGGACACCGATCGCTCGTGGATGCTGGAAGCCGCGATCCCCTTTGCTAACTTTGCCTCTGTGGCACAACACACACCGCCTCACCTGGAAGACGTTTGGCACCTGAACCTCAATCGACTTGGCGGGAAGACCAATCCGCAATACAGTCAATGGTCTCCAGGCAGAACAGAGCGCCCGCAGTTTCATGCACCGCAGTACTTTGGCCGAGTGATCTTTAGGGAGTAAGCAACTGGGAGTAGGTCGCACTGCTCGCGCTTGACGTGGCGTATGCATTTGACCCCGGTTTCCCGACCTCTGGTGTGCCCCGTCCACCCTGTTGTGCCGCGGTCTCCCGACCGGGGCACAGCGCCGACCGAAGGTCTCCACTCCGCAACCAGAGTTTCGCCTCAGAAGGGGAGACCTTCGGTCAGGCCGTGTGGCAGAGGGCGGACGCGGTAGCGGCCGGGAGAGGTAACATGATGTGAAAACCGCTGCAAACTGACAACTAAAAAGCGAAAAAGCCCCCGAGGGGAGAAGGGACGCGCTGCCGGCTTTTTCTCGTGGTCAAAAACGAAAAAGTCTGCAAGAAGTCGGATCACGGTAGCTTGCCCAAAACACACCGCGGTTTCGATTTTCTCGGTGGAGAAGGGGCTGAAGATGGGCAACTTCAAAACTCGGGCTTCGCGCTGCCCCAGCACGACCCCCAAGTTGAAAACTTGACAGAGCACCAGGAACTTCCCTATTTGGCCCCGCGCCTCACCACAGCCAAAGAACCGGAGGGTCGGAGAGGGTCAAGATCGCTTCAAATTGCTTTACGGGCGCGGTTTCACGCGATGCAGTCCAGGAGCGGAAATTTTTTGCTCAAAATGGCGTCGGAGGGTATCTTCAACCAGTTCTCCAACACTGCGGCGTAAACGTTGCGGAAATCTACCGACGTTTTCAGGTTTCCGCGTTTGTCGAGGTCAGTGAGACTCGGTTGTTCGCCATGGACGCCGGCCTTGACTCCGGGACCTACGAGAAACATCGGCTGGGCCTGGCCGTGGTCCGTGCCTCCGCTGTAGTTCTCGGCTGCGCGGCGGCCGAACTCGCTGTAGGTATAAGTGAGCACGCGCTTCGCATTGTCGCAGCGAGCGAGGTCCTGGTAGAACGCCCCCACGGTGTTGTCGAGTTCGTCCAGCAACTGGGCGAGGCGCCGCGGCTGGTCGGCGTGTGTGTCGTAGCCGCCGAAGATGGCGATGCCCTGCGCAGCGTAAAAGGCACGCGCATTGAGTCCGCCATTGATAAAGGCGGCAATCGTTTTCACCGAGTTGCCGAACTGCGTGTCCGGATACTCGACGGGCGTTGCATACTGGCTGGCCAGTTCGCCGAGCTTCTCGCTGGCGGAGTTTGCGTTGACGGCCGTTTGCGTGATGAACTGGAGATCGTCCACCGACGGTGTCTTCGGCATCTGATTGAGTCGAGAGTAGAGTGCCTTCTCGCGCTCGTTGTGGCCGCCATTGAACCGGAACGAATCCGGCGTCACAAAACCGATCCCGGGGTGCTCCTTGCCGGTGAGCCCCAACGGCAGGCCGTTGGGACCAACAGCGATGTTCCGCGTCGGATCGGCATCTTTGCAGGCGTGATCCACAAACCGGCCGAGCCAGCCCGTCGCGCCCTTCTTACCGGTCTTGACGCCTGTCTGGCCCGCTTCCCAGATTTCGCGCCCGGTGAAATGGCTCAGGTTAAAATTCGGATAACCAGTTCCAAGCACGACAGCGAGGGATCCTTCGTCATGCATCTGCTTGAAGCGCTTTAAGCTTGGGTGCAACCCTATTTCGTCATTGAGCTTGTGGAGGTCCTTCGGCGGAATGCCCAGCACCTTGCGCAATTTATAATACTCGTCGTCGGCATAGGGAGGCACGACTGCCAACCCGTCGGGGCCACCCGTCAAAAGGAGTGACACGACGATGCGATCGTCCGTCTTGGCAGCGGGCTCGGCCAAGGCCGTCCGCAAGAAAAAGCTCGGCAGTGTCGCGCCGATTCCGACGATACCCAAACCACGGTTCAAGAACTCACGCCGCGTTGCAATATTGGTCTTCTTCATGTCAGATTTCTCCTTCGTTCTATTTCAGTGATCTGTTTGTTACCTGTTCATGACATCTGGTGTTCCGGAACGCACAGCATAAGCATCAGTAGCGAACGTAGCTTCACATTGAGTTCAGGTTGCTGACTTGCCCATTCTTTGTACGGCGGCAACTCACCGAGATGCGTGATCAGTTCCTTACGCTTCTCGGCGTCCAACGGTCGTGCCAAGCAAGCCTTTGCCAGATAGTCCACAGCCTCGGCGCCGTTCTGGCATCCCCCGGCCTGAATCAGGCCCACCACGTCTACTCCCTGCTGGCCGATCGCATCGATCAGGCTGGCCACGGCGTTGTAGCGGACAAACATTCGCTGCGAGTCAATCCACTGACGACCGTAGCGCCAGCCCTTTACGTCCGGCGGTTCCATCAACTGCATACCCATCTGCTGAAGCGCTTTGTCAAGCGTCTCGTAACTGGTGAGTGACCGGTCCACGACGAGACTGCTGCCATCTGATTTCGGCAAGGGCTTTTCAATCGGCTGCCAGCTGACGAGAGGTTTTGTCCCTAGGTCGCGCAGCAACCCGACCATCAGTTCCACGGGGCTCTTGATCTGCTTGCCCATGGCGCGGCCGCTGTAAAAATCTTCGGACAGAAAGAGGTTCTTAAGCATCGGCTCCAGAGCATATTGCCGGTTCTTCAACACGGCGGCCAGGCTGTCGGTCGTTGTTTTGTCAGGATCCAGATACGCAAAATATTCGAACAGCTTGTGTGCGATGAATCGCGACGTTTCTGGTTGCTCCAGGATCAAACGCACCAGGTCGTCGCCCGTCCACGTTCCCGTCTTTCCGAAAATAGTCTTCTCCGTCGTATCGTGCCGGTCGTAGAGGAACCGGTAGGTTCCAGTGGCGTGGTCGAAGTTATAGCCCGTCAGCGCGCGGGCGGCCTCGACGACGTCCTTTTCCGTGTAACCTTGATCGACCCCCATGGAAAACAGCTCCATGATTTCGCGGGCGAGGTTTTCGTTCGGGTTGCCTTTGGTGTTCTTGTTGTTGTCGAGGTAACGGATCATTGCCGGGTCATGAACGATGCCGTAGAGCAACGCACCAAAATTTCCCGCCGCTTGCTCGCGGAAGAACTGGTTCTGACGTAACATCGCATAGCTATTCTTCACGACGCTGTCCTGGCTCGCAAAGTGACCGTGCCAGAAGAGCGTCAGCTTCTCCTGAAGCGGCCGGGACGATTCGACCATACGCTGCAGCCACCAGCGACGGACCTGGACGAGTTGGTTGGCTTCCACGGATCGTGGGTCCAATCCAACGGCCCGGTTCCCCGTGGCTGTCTGTCTCATCTTGCTCCGCAGTGGGTCTACCGAAAGCGGTGGCGTGAGGTCAAGTGACGAGCCGTTGGCGGGCTGGCGATAGAACTCCACAAGATGATCGACCGCCTTGTAGAGTCCCATGGCATGGAGCTTCTCGACCTCCTGTGGCGTACCACCGAAGCCGGCCCGAACCAGAAGATGCCGCGCCTTGGTGTAATCCCATTTATCTGGAGCGAGCGGTTTTAGTCCACCCATCGCCGCGGAGCGCAAGGCGTAGATTTCAGACGCCGCGTCCGCGATCTCTTCTACCATTTCGGCAACGATCTGATTGGCGGAACTCTTCTCCTTCTCCTGCTGATTGGCGAATTGCGTGAGTTTCTTCTTCTCCGCCGCGTCGGTTTCCACTGCGGCAATCTCCCTCGCGATCTGGGCAGCCTCACCGCTTTGCTCGGCCAGTTCTTCCGCCGTGTCTTTCCGAATGGCCGCCCACTGCTGGATCTCCATTGCTCGGAGTGCCTGAAGGACATAGAGCTCTCGCTGGAGGGTATCCGCATCCTTGGTCTGGGCCTTATCCTTGGCTTCGGCCTTATCCTTATCCTCGGCTTTGTCCTTGGCCTTTTCTTCAGCTTTGGCCTCTGCCTTTTCTTCGGCCTTGACCTCGGAATTTTTTTTGAC
>NYXM01000202.1 GCA_002685655.1 Planctomycetaceae bacterium | reverse complement strand
CCGCAGTGTCGATCGCGCTAACTGTACGCGCTAATCGTGTCGTTCCCGCAACTCGTCGTCCAAATTGTCAAAGAACTCCGACTCGCAGATCCTGAGGATGGAAGAACTGCCATCAATTCCGCGACTCGACGACCATTTTATCGCATGACCTGTAAACGCAAAAGTCGCTGGACCAGCACAGCCAGGATCGCTCTATTTCCCCAGTTCTTGCTAGCCCAACGCCAACCACAAGAACGGTAAAATGGATCGCATTTGTTGTGTATAATGGCCCTGAGTCTCCCTGCCAATGCCTGTCGCCCCGATTGGGCGCACGCCGATCATGCGGGGCAATGATGTCTTTAGTCTCGAAGCGGGACCCGACAACTTGCTCAATATCATGGAGCGCATTCGCGGCATCGAACACAAGCCGTGAACGGGCATGTTGGCATGGACTATCGTGATAGCAGTCACCCATTTCGGGAAAGCACCAAATGAAACACGTACGAGCCATTTTGCTCATGCTGCTGTGCTCCGTCGCCGGACTCAGATCGGCTGAAGCTGCCGAGAGGCGGCCAAATGTACTATTCATTATCTGTGATGATCTCAACGACTGGGCGCTGCATCCGCCGAGGCATCCTAAGGCGAAGACGCCGAACATGGATCGGCTTCGAGACCGGAGCGTAAACTTCACCAACGCGCATGCCGTCGTGCCGGTGTGTGGGCCTTCGCGAAAATGCCTGTTCGCCGGATTGTATCCTCAGACGCTTGATAATTACGATTTTGCTCCCTGGCGGTCTGTTCCTGCGTTAAAGAGCTGCGTGTCGCTTCCTCTCCATTTCCGCAACAACGGCTACAGCACTTACGGCACCGGTAAGTTGCTGCACGAGGGTGCCGGCGGGGATTTCTATATGGCCTACGGAACCGTGCCCAACTACGGCCCTTGGCCTTGGATGGGAAAGGGCAAGCAGAGCAACACGCCTCACCCTGCACAGTATGAGACGTGGATCAAGCATCTCCCGATCCAAATGCATCGTGACCTTAACTACGGCCCTTTGTCTCATGTACCGCACTGGAAGAGAGAGGCACTGCCGGGGATCCCTGGCGCGAAAGGATGGCATTCCGAAGACGGAAAGCCATTTCGATACACGAATGACGACGACCGCGACAAAATGCCCGACGAAACGTCGGCTGACTGGGCCGTGAACATTCTGAAGAAGAAGCATGACCGCCCTTTCTACCTGGGCGTCGGTTTCATTCGTCCGCATACCCCGCTTTACGCTCCCAAAAAGTACTTCGATATGTTCCCGCTCGACGAGATTCAGCTCCCGCCTTACAAGACGGACGACCTCAACGATTGTGCTTCCGTCCTGCGCGATCGCTGGCAGTGGGGATACAAGAAATATGAGGCACTAATCGAGGCGGGTGGCGAAGAATCGTGGAAAGAGTGGGTACGGGCATACCTGGCCTGCACCGCGTTTGTCGACGATCAAGTCGGTGACGTGTTGAGAACCCTGGATGCGAGTCCATATCGCGAAAACACGATCGTTGTTCTGACGAGTGACCACGGATATCACGTCGGCGAAAAGGATTGTATTCAGAAGTGGCATCTGTGGGACGAGTCCACACGTGTGCCGCTCTTCATTCATATTCCTGACTCCAAGGGAAACGGCCAAACATGCGATCATCCCGTTTCATTGATAGATATGTACCCAACACTGGTGGATCTGTGCGGCCTTCCCAAAGACCCCAACCAGGATCGCAGCAACACGCCACTTGACGGCCATTCGCTTCGACCGCTACTGGAGAGCCCTGAACGAGAAGAATGGAATGGACCTTCGGTGGCCTTCATGGGAATCCGAGACGGCAATGCGAATCCACACTTCTCGGTTCGTTCCCGGCGTTACCGCTATACACTTTGCGGCAATGCTGAAGAGGAACTCTACGACCACGAGAATGATCCGAATGAGTGGACCAACCTCGCTGGCAAATCGGAATATGCGGAGACGAAGAAGAGATTGCGTGGGGAATTGATGGCCATCCTCCGTGCAACCAGAACTCCAATGGGTTTTAGTGAAAATCGCTAGTTTGAGAAAGCAACAAATGAAACATGTACGAACTATCTTACTCATGCTGCTTTGCTCGACAGCCGGACTCGGGTCGGCTGAAGCTGCGCCGCGCGAGCCTTTGAAAGTTGTCTTGTGGCTGGGTGGTTTCGCGCACGAGTTCAGGGACGTCGGCGGCATCCTCGGCGAAGCGTTGCCTCAGCAGCGCCCCATGAAGATAAGTGTCGCCTGGGACGGCGATTTTCTCGATGCAGCCGAGCGTCCCGACGGCATCCTGATGTACCATTGTCATAAGTCGACCAAAGACATCTTGACGGAGGCGCAGAAGGACAAACTCTTGAAGGTTGTCAAAGAGGGTGTAGGTGTTGTTGCGTTGCACGCCTCCTACTATTCCTTTCTGGAATGGGACGAGTACCACAAGTTCTACGGAGCGCGCTTCATCGAACACGGCAAGTCGGATGCGCGGCTGCGGGTGACGCCGGTCCAGAAGCAGCACCCGATATTCAAGGGCCTCGACGAGCCTCTCGAAGTCGTCAGCGAGCTGTATCAATCCACGCCTGTGCCCAAGGATTGCGACATCCTAGCGCATTCGCAGGAAATTGGTCAGGGCAATCCTCAACCCTCCATCTGGACCCGGACCTACGGGAAGGGACGCATCGTCACGATTCTCCCCGGTCACTATGCGGACAACTTCCGCAAAGTCCCATTTCAGCGACTGATCCTCAACAGCATGGACTGGGTCACCAAGAACGAGGCTGGTAAGGACGCCGCCGATGGTAAGGCCGTGCCGGTCAAGCGTAACCACGCCTGGGAGAAATCCGCGATCGATGCCTTCAAGCTGCCCGAGGGGTTTGAAGTCAGCCTAGTCGCCGCCGAACCACATTTGGCGAATCCCATCAGCATGACCTTGGATGAGCAAGGCCGGATTTTTGTGTCCAACGCCCACTCCTACCGACAGCCGTGGTGGCTCATGAAGCCACCTCCGGAGCAGGAACCCAGTAATCCGATCGTCTGTCTGACACCTGGTCCCGACGGACGGGCAGTCGAGGCAAACATTGTGGCCGCAGGATTCGAAAATCCGGTGATGGGACTCGCCACACGCGGCAATCGGCTCTGGGCCAGCAATCTCAATCGCGTCTTTGTGACCGCGCTGGATGAGAAAGGCCGGATGACAGGGGATCGCAAGATTCTAGTAAGTGACGCGGCCGTACCTTGGAATCCCTTCGGTATGTACCGCATTGTTCGTGGTCCTGACGATCTGCTCTACCTGACCGTCGGCGACCATGCAACGCAACTCACAGGCACGCCCGGCAAGTCGGCCGTTCGTCTCGACAACAACGGCAGTGGGGCAGTGTTTCGCTTTCGCGACGATGGAGCGGGCCTTGAATTGTTGCTGGAAGGAATGCGTGCGCCTTTTGCCTTGGGATTCACACCGTTCGGCCGACTCTGGGTGATCACCAACGGCGAAGGAAGCCCAAATTG
Source organism: Planctomycetaceae bacterium (assembly GCA_002685655.1). Next base: position 7,891 of record NYXM01000202.1, on the reverse strand, counting down.
CCTGCTCGATGCGGTGCGCGGAACGGACTACCGCTTTCGTAACGGGGATCGAGGGAGCTGGTCCTGGCTCACTGGCGCTGAGCCACTGGCGGCGCCCGCCTGGGAGAATCCTCCTGGCGCCCATACCGCTGTACTGCCGTACTATTCTTCCGCTTTTCCCGAGCAATACTGGGGCAATCTTTTTATTTCCAACTTCGGTGTACACGGAGAACCGGCGAAGAAGAACGAGGTCTTGCGGCTGATACTCGACGATCGTGGTCATGTGATACGACGCGAGCCATTTATCAGCAGCAGCGACCCCAAGTTCCGGCCGACGCAGGTGAGTCTGGCCCCCGATGGCAGTCTGTATATGTTGGACTGGTACGGGAAAGACGATGAGAACGACCTCACCGGTCGCCTCTACCGGATCCGCTATACAGGCAAGAGCTTCTTGCACAACAATGGTAGCGGCTTGGAAGACCGGAATCACGCTCAGCGTGTGAAGTCCAAGGCCGCTTTGTTGGCTGCCGCGCCTTCCACATCCTTACCGGTGATCGACAAGGCGCTGTCCGGAAAGGACGCGCTGGCGGCGGCAGAAGCGCTCTGGACACTCCGTCGCAGTGGCTGGACGTCGGCCTCGGACCACATCCGCAGGGCTTTCTCGCATCAAGACTGGCGCGTGCGGCGTCTGGCTGTCCAACTGCTGCGAGAAATGGACAGGCAGGAGGACGAAGTACTGCGGAAACTGCAGAGCGATCCCGACCCCGCGGTTCAAATAGAAGCCGCCCTCGGTCTTCGCGACGCGGCGGCGCGCTGCACGGCGCTGGTCCAAGCGATGCGCGGCGGCGCGGCCAAGATCCGACGTCTGCGTTTCATGGCCGCCCTGGAGATAGCGCGTTATGGGCAAGACGAACATTTCGCCGCCCTGCTGACCGCTGACGATCCTGACATGCGGCTCGCGGGCTTGATCGCACTTGACGAGGCCTTCTACGAGAGCAGCAAAGGCTTCAAGGCCCTCGATGCCGATGCGCGCAAACAACTTGCCGAACTCGATCGAAACATCGCCGCGCTCAGAGCACGACTCAGTAGCGAAAGCCCGCAGCAACTCGCCGCCCGTCGAAAATGGGAGGTCGCAATGCGGGAGAAGGTCGGCAAGTCCAGTTGGCTGACGCTGCGTCCGACAAAAGTACATCGTCGTGCCGGTACAAACCTCAAACCTATGGACGACTTGTCGTTGCTCGCCACCGGTGAGGATCCGGATACCGACAGCTACACCGTAGCTTTTGAAAGCCCGCCGAAAGACAGCACCGGCCTGCGTCTCGAAGTCCTCCCCGACCCGAGTCTTACCGGTGGTCGCTACTCCCGGGGTAACGGTAACTTTGTCCTCACCCATATCCGTGTCAGAGCAGGCACGGCGGACCATTTGAAGGAGGTTCCGCTGGTAAAGGCAGAGACGAGTTACTCGCAGAAAGACTGGGAAATCAGCAAGGCCCTCGATCCCGATAAGAGTCGGGGTTGGGCGGTGGATGGCCACACAAAAGGTGGTCCGGTGCGGGTCGCGGTGTTTACCTTTGCGTATCCCATCCCAGGTGGGCCCGGGCGCCAGATGCAGGTGCAACTCGATCAAGACTGTCCGATCAAGAACCACAATATTGGCCGCTTTCGCCTGTCGCTGACCACGATCTCCACACCGAGCATCGCCGAGTCTGGACTGCCTATCGCTATTGCCACGGCGTTGACGCTGGATCCTAAGCGGCGAAGCGTTGCCCAAGAGCGCGAGCTGGCAGCCCTCTATTCCTCGACCTCACCGGAACTCAAACCGCTGCGCGACGAACTCAAGCGTCTCGAACAGACGAAGAACGAGTTGTCTGCCGGAGGTGTTGCTCCTGCCTTGATAGCGCGCAAGGTTGTCGCACGTTTTATCGCCGAACCCGGAACACTCGATGCCGCTGTGCTACTCGACCTCGCTCGACGATGGCCGCACACCAGCTTGAAGAGCGCCGTGGACGAGATCGTCAAGACTCGCCTTACGGCAGCAGAGGTCACTGCCACCGAATTCGCCCAGGGATTGGACGCCCTCAAGCAGATGGAACTACCGATGAGCAATGCCAACATCCTCAAGGCACGCATCCGATTGCTGGACGGTGCGGCGCAAAGAGACGTCCCCCAGGCAGAAGAATCGCTCGCCTTGCTCAAGGTATTGGAAGCAGGCACTGTCAGGTTCGACGATCTGTCCTTGCTGAAGCGGTTCAGCACCGATGAGAACGCCAGCGTCCGTGCCAAAGCTGGCAGTCTGATCAGCACTCGTCACGCGGGTGATGCAGCGGCCGTGACGTTTTGCCGTGACCTGGCCTCCAGCGATTCTACTGGTCTTCCCCAGAGGCTCGACGCGCTTGTTACCCTGACGGAACTGGAGAAGACGCCTAACGAAGGCGACTGGCGAGAACTCCTTTTCTCCCCGCGAAACGAGGTCGTGCTTGCGTCATTGCGGGGCCTTCAGAGTGGAGGCGATCACGCTGCGGCGCTGCGCATTCTTGAAGATGCGGCAGAACGCGTGCGCAAACAACACGGCTCCGTGGTTCGCGACGACTTGGCGTTCGCGACCGCGGTTTTGGGCGGCAAGAATATCGCCGCGACGGACAAGACCCAACTGCGCCGCCACGTACTGGCAGACCTTTCCGCCGGCAGCCCCGAACTGGGACGGCTGGTGTTCCGTATGCGCGGTTGTTATGCCTGCCACGTCACCGGAGATCCCAAGGTGCGAGCGCCACGGTTGGACCAGGTCGCGGCGACACACGATGCGGCCTACCTGATCGACTCGATCCTTGATCCTAGCAAAGCCGTCAAGACCGGGTTCTTGACGCAGCAGATTGTCTTGCCCAATGGCAAAATCATCACCGGGACACTACGCAAGAACATCAGCGGTGAAGGCCGCTACGACGAAGTGATCGACAGTACGGGGCAGCGCACGCTGTATCGCGCTGGCCTCATCGACGGCGCGAAGGCGGTATCGGCCATGCCCTCGGGTCTCGAAGCCACCATGTCCCGGACCGAACTCGTCGACCTGATCGCCTATCTCAAGACTCTCAAGTGATGACATGGATTATGAACAGTCGTGATACTCTGTCCTAGTCCAGCGACTTTTGCGTTTGCAGTTTATCCGATAAAATGGTCGTCGAGTCGCGGAATTGATGGCAGTGTGGTGGTCCAGCGAGTTTTGCGCTGGACAAAAGTTCATCAATATCGCCCAGATTAGGGCAATTCTGTTCACCTGAAAAATCGCTGGACCACTACTGGGATCCCAAACAACGTATCGAGCGATCTTCACGATTGTCGATTTGGAAGTCCGAGTATTGGCAGTACATCGCGCATCACAAGACACAGTGACACCGGAGGGGCTGGGTTTACCTGATCCGTGACAATTCACGATAACTCAAGATTGTGAAGGATGTTGCAGCTGGATCGTTGGCGCGCAAAAATCGGTGGACCAGCACAGTCCTCTGTAATTGAGAATTTGCCATCGCTGCACTAGTTTAAGGGGCGGGCGCTGCGGACATGCGTTTTATCCGGTTTAGTTCCGCTTGAGAGAAGTCACTCAATTCACGAGCTTTGATGAACATGTTTGAAAGATTAGCTTGGTCCGATTGTTGCAGTACTTTTTTTTGTTTGCGACCGTTTGGAATCTCGTTCGTTTTGCTGCTTTGCGTTAACACGGCAAGTTCGCAGGATCAGAAACCTCCCTACTGGAATCAGGCGATTGACTTTACCGGAGGCCACGAGATTCGCTCAAACCTTAGTGGGGAGCTGGAAGGAGAGATCGCATTCATCCAAAACACTTTGGTCGGTCCCAAGCGAGGGGACGTCAAACGACCTCTGTTGGTGACTGATCGGGCGGCTTACCTGCTGTTCTTTCCCACCGAACAGTTGGCTCAGCAATACGAGGCACCTCAGAAATATGAGGTGGTGCTTCGTCAAAATGGCCAGCAAGACTTGCGGCTGCCACTCCAGGCTCCGTGGATGGAACCGCGAAATGATTCTGGTAACACCGACGGACGCCCACCGGTGGTCTACAGCAAGCGTGCTTGGACTACGGTTGTTCCCTGGCAGTACATGCACGTTGGGTTGGAATTAATCGTGCGGGACGATGTCGGTGGTGTAGGACGGCTTGCAGGGGAGGATTTCGAATTTGGTCCGCCGATCGAGTTGGTCACACAGCATGTGGAGCTTGGCATGCTCCTTCCGCCATCGGATGTTCAGGTCAACAAGTGGTGCAATCCGGACGGAAACATCTCTCCCGAGCTGGCGCTAGACTATTTCCAGATGGTGCCCGTCGCAAAGTTTACTGCTGCCCAGTACCTACCCATTCATTTTCCAAAAGTCGTGCTGCCCAACGGCAACGTGTACACCGAGCGAAGTACGTTCGAGGGTGCCGGCGTTTACAAAGGTGACATGCGTCAAAACATTGCCAAGGGAATGGTCTCCACAGGCATCAATTACGCCAACATCGGCATTCCGTCGTCAATTGGAGGCACGGAGAAACAGCCGCGACCGTTTCGGCAGACAACCGTTCACACCAGCGCAGGTGTTTACACCAAACGAGACGAAAACGGAAACGCTCGAGCAGTCACCGTCCGGCACGGACTTAGCGGTGGCGGAGGTCAATTGACATTAAGCAACACCACGGGTAATGAGTTTTCACACGAGTACGGTCACGATCACGGTTTACCTCACTATCCAGGTGGCAAGGAACTGAGTTCGCACTCGCGTAACGGAGCGTGGGGTTTCAACCTGTTCAAGAATCGTTTGATCGGCAATCTTTCCTGGAATGGCAAACGTCCTGATGGAGATTTTCCGTACGGCTACGGCTCGGACGCAATGGCAGGTGGTAAACCCATGGGCCAGGTCAGCGTGTTCACTTTGCATACTCCATTTTCGTTGAACATGATTCAGCAAAAGGTAGGCGGACAGTCCGGCGTGCTGGATTCCAACAGTCCAACAGGCTACCGCAAATGGGATGCAGAGAAACAAAAGATGGTGGTTTCGACGACTAACACACCGAAGCCGGATCAGATTGGCGTTCCGGTGGTGACTTTGCTGGGAATGTACGACCCGATTCAACCTAGCGACATGCCATCGTTCATTTATCCAGCACTTTATGGCAACTGGGGAAATGTCTTTTCGCCGGAGACGCTTCGCAACTCGGATCCGGCATTGGTTGAATCACGTTGTTCCTTGGAGGTGACTGACGAAAACGGTCAGACGTATCGTTTTCCGTTAAGTGCGGACCGTTACGATTCAAAGGTCATGAATCAATTCCACGTCAACTTGCCGGCGTCTCTTCAGTACGATCGAGCTGCGATTGTCTTCCAGACGGATCGACGCGTGGAATTGGATGTTCGCGAGATTACTGCGCCTCATGGGACGTTACCGAAGCCTGTCATTGTCGGACGAGATCAGGGATTCGCTGAGGCTGCGTTGCGACTGCGTGAGATGGACGCCTTTCTAGCTCCCAATGGGTATCCGGACGAGGCGCATCTGCGCCGAGCGATGGAAAATTATTACGGCGCGATTACGGACTATGAGCCGGGAATCGAATTTGAAGTCGGAAAGGTGTATCGACATCGGGACGAAACCTATTACCAGGTGGGACCGCCACGATCCGGAGAAGAGAAACTCCGGTTCCGAAAACTCGGCGATCCGAAAAAGTATGTAAGCAACCAGCGGCTCCCGCTTGGCAGGTCGAGCAAAGACTATGCGAAAGAGGTCATGAAGGGAAAGAGCGGCGTTTACTACTATGTTCCCGTGGATCATGACCGCGTGATCCAGTCAGATGCTCCCAGCCGTGAATCAGCGAAGTGGTACGCCAAGGGAAACTACTCGAAGATAACGGTCAATGCCATCTCTTCCCAAGGCGACCGACAGCCGATTGTGTTACGTGGGCAGATCAATGATTCTCACATCATCAATCGAGGCGCTCCAATAACTGAGGCAAGTCGCGTTCGCTTCACTTTCCAACGGCAAGACAATCCAGATGTCCCAACCGGAAAGTACCAAGTGCAGTTCCCGGTATACGCTCAGGGCTGGCACGCCAAACGCCTAATTGAATCTTTCCGAGTCGTCGGCGTTGTTACTGTGAAATCGTAAAATGCCTCTTGAATCTTGATCCGCGACTCACGGAAGTCTCGCTGCTAATGACAGCCAAAGGAGACTTTCGTTGACGAAGAAATGTAGACAACTGTGCTGGCCCGTTTCCACTTGTTCGTTTCCGTTCAGGCGGTTTACGGCCACGGGGTGGGGACCGTTCCTTTGAGGGCGGATTCCATTTGGCGGAAGAGCTTCTCTTGCAGGTCAGCGTCTTTCACCAACTTCTTCACCTCTTCAGCCGCTTCCTCATCGGTCAGAAGGATGCGTTTCTTGCCAAGATCCAGTAACGAAGCTCTTGCCGCAGAAGCTCGAAGAAGCCGTCTCTGGCGTACTGCTCGATCCAAGGGTAGTGCACGCACTTCGCCAGCACTACAACTCGGAAGTCTTGCAGTACAGATTGAAGTGGTTTCCGAGTTCCTTCGATGGGATGTGGGTCGTAGTCGCCGTGGATTGCAACGACCGGGCAGTTGATCGCCTTACCGATCTCAAGAAGCTGATCGCTACGGCATTTTGCCTCAGCTTCTTCCCACAATGAGCAGTGCAGATCGTACTGCGTAACGTGAGTAATAAGCTTGCCGGCCAACCAGATAGTTCTCGAAGAACTTTGTAACCTCCTCTGGTTCTTCGGCCAGGTATTCGGGTAGATCGTCCAGCACGTCATTCCGCTTGAAGACCTCGTAGACTTCGCGGAGCAACATCAGCGATACTTGATCGACGTATTCGTTAGGACGAGGATACTGAATCTGAACTTGAATATCCTCCTTGCCATACTTGAGCTGGAAATATGTGCTGTAACGTATCGCAGTGGCTGCACTCCGACGCCGTTGCTTTCGCTCGGCCCTTCTCCGTCGTGCAACTTCAGCGCTGATATCAAGCGAGTCGTCAAGCAGCGAGAGGATCTTGGCATTCTCTTCAGCCGGACCAAGATGTCCCATCCAATTCATCAACAAGCTCGATGCGGGCGAGAGCGGATCGACGACATTCGAACCACGACGGGAAGTGGTCGCCGCCGCATTCCGTCCGTTAGCAATGTCATTGTGTGCGGATTCCAGCCATCTCGGGAACAGCGCGTCGAGCGGCTTTTTTTGCTGCTTGGTGTTTCCTCCTTGAAACGATTGCATATTTGCCCTGTTGACGCCCCGAGCCGCAAGCGACGTAAGGAAGAACTGCTGCGACTCGTGCCCGCCTTCTTTCGCCATGCGACGAGCGACACCAAAGATTGAGTCCATGTTTCCACGAAGCTGCTCGACGTACATCCAGTCATAAATCATCTCACGATTTGTGTCTTCTAGTCCGTCGCGCTGTCGAGATCCGCGCCTTCTTCGCAAAGCTTCGAGAGTTGTTGGAGCAAGTTCGTGTCGCGCGTCTCTTTGCTGAGCAGACTTTCCAGTTCTTGCCTTGCGGTGCCGTAATCGCCAGACGAATGATGGGCCTGAGCCAGGCAGATCGTCATCTCACGCCGCTTCTCTTCGCTGCGTCGGTCGCGTTCCAAACGATCAAGCAATTTGTCGAACTGATTGATCTGCAAATACAACTCGGTCAACTTGACAGTCAGACTTGTCTGGTCATCCACTTCGTCCGTCTTTTCGAATGCACGCCAATAAACTTCGATCGCTTCGTCCGTCCGGAACTGCTGCGAAAGCGCCGCGCCGAGCGACATGATCAAATACGGTTCGGTCGGATTGATGCGAACCGCTTTGCGGAGTGTGTCGACGCCTTCGTCTGCCTTACCAAGCTGGAAACAGAGCTGGGCATAGAATTCGTAGTT
>NYXM01000091.1 GCA_002685655.1 Planctomycetaceae bacterium | reverse complement strand
TTGGTCATCGGGCGCCTGCCGCTCTGAGTGCGTCAATTCGTACATGTCTCGGATAACTTGAGTAAAACGCCGTCAAGTTCGATTGTCTTGCCAGACGATATCCCCAAATTGGCCTGTCAGCCGCCCACCTTGCCCATCGTCAAGCGTAAAGGCGGCACAATCGTCACGGCCTCCAGCGACGTTCTGAACTAAGATTGCACTAGAGCAAGGATCATTCAGTCACCGGTGAGGAATCGCCTCATTAGAGGCTCACACCTGACTTGCAAGGTGAGACTCCGTGGATTCTCGCTTCGCGAAGGACCGTGCACCCTGATCGTTGGCGCGAAACGTAATTCAACTTGATGTACATCCACGGGGCGAGCAAGCAATTATGGACTTGGTTTTTGACGGTATTCCGTCGCTATTGGGAGACTTCGTGATACAGATTTCCGTGATTCTCGTATTGGGAGGCTGCCTGGCGACATTGGTTGGCCGGAGTCTCCTGCGACGATCGAACTCTTCAGCAGGTAATTACGTTTCGACGACTTTTCTACCCAAAATCTGGAACTCGGCAGGCCGCCCATCGAGTAACAAATTGGAACATCGCGACGTGTTGGGGCAACTCAGTGATCGTTTGCCGTCTGCCGACCCAACGGGTCGCGAGCAAGACCCGACAATTGTCGATCTACTGTCACAGATCGTGGACGTCAACGCAACGCTTCACACGCGTCTGGAAAATGCGGAAGGAACGCTTGAGAATCAGGCGGAAGAAATCTCGACGTATAAGTCCGAAGCCCGCACCGACGTGCTGACTGGACTGGCAAATCGTCGCGTGTTTGAAGAACTGCTGCGACATCGAGTGAATGCCTGGCAGCGAGACCAAACACCAGTTTTCGTCTTGCTGGTCGATATCGACTACTTCAAGCGATTCAACGACAGCTACGGTCACCAGGCGGGTGACGAGGTGTTGACGCAAGTTGCACAGCTGTTACGAGAGTCGATGAGTGAAGACGATTTGGTATCGCGGATTGGTGGCGAGGAGTTTGCGGTCATCATCGATGGCGACTGCCTGCAGTCCGCGCTACAAAGCGCCGAATACGCACGGCGAGAAATCGAGCAGGCGAATTTCATCTATAAGAATCAACATCTACATGTCACGGTGAGCATTGGAGTTGCCGACTCGCAAGCCACCGAGAACAAATCCGCATTGGTCAAGCGTGCGGACATCGCTCTGTATATGTCGAAATCCACTGGCCGCAATAACGTGCACTGGCACAATGGAAAGCGGTCAATTCTCTTTGCTCCCCGCCAAGCGACCGTTGACCCAGCCTCTGGTTTCTCGACAACGGGTGTCGCCGCACTGACCGAGACCAAGGACTTTAGCACCGTCTGCAACGAACTTCGTCAGCGTCTGGTCGCCGTCGCTTCTGAAGAGTGCTAACGCGCGAACTGTTGTATCAGTCACCTGCCAAACGATTTGGTAAACGAAAGCGGAGACACCGATTATCAGGCTCCGTCAAGGAACTGGCACAGCTGGCCATCATCGGCAACTTTCTGCAGAGCTAGCGCCGTTCGGGCGGCCGTCAAGACATCCGCCGAAGACAGGTGGAGATCGTCATGCTGCCCACTGATCTCGCGCAGAAATGAATCGAGATACGCACCAGGTTTACCCACTGGCAAAGGCGCGACACGCGGTTCGGATTCGCCGTTCTTGTAAACGGTGATACCCTGGGAGTTGGCGGTGGCTTCGAGCACTCCCTGGCTGCCCCAAAACGTGAATCGCCAATACAACGGCATCTCGTAGGCAAACGAATCGGGTGTCAGATAGGAGACGTCACAAACGACACCAGCACCATTTTCCAGCCGAAACATCGCCTGCCCGCATTGTTGAAACTGCGGATATTCAGTCACCGTGGCATTCCAGGCCCGCGCCGCCACCACAGCGTCGATGCGGTGGCCCGTTGCCCACGGGATAAAGTCAACTGCGTGAACCGCGATGTCGTTGAACACTCCACCGTGCATCCCAGGTTCGAAGTACCACATCGGCCGCCGGCCGTACAAAAGAGGGTGCTGGCCATCGAAGCTTACCGCCTGCACTTCGCCGATTTCATCCACCTGCAGCAACTTACGCAGCCCCAAATAGACGGGCAAGTCGCGCATGTCAAGCATACAACCGATGACGCGGGACTGCGCCGCCGCAATCGCTTCGATCCGATCGAGTTCAGCCAGCGAAATACAAAGTGGCTTGTCACTGATCACGTGCTTCCCAGCTTCCAGTGCCGTGGTCAGAATGTCCGCGCGACGTCCATAGCAATCTCCAACGGCCACGACGTCGCACTCGACACTCGCTAGCATGGCCGCGTAGTCGGTATGTGTAATCTGCACTTCGCCTGCTTCGGCAAGCTGCTTTGCGGCCGGCGCATCTTCTTCGCAGCACGCCACTACACGAATATCTGCGTGCGCCTGGCAACGGCGATACATGTCGAAGATATGTGGGTGTCGGAAGCCGACGAAGGCGAATCGAGTACTCATGGATTGCGTGCTTTCTCTGTACCTGTCTTCGGGTTCTGGGCTGGATCTTCAAGTTCACGCATCATGCTTCGAATCCGTGCGGCCAGCTGCGCCTTGATGGCCAGATGCTCGGCAGCGGTGGAGCTGCTTAGATCGCGGGTTTCGCCGGGATCATTTCGCAGATCGTACAGCTCTTCACGGCCGACATTGTGAAAATCGATCATCAATTTCCAATCGGGAGTTCGCGCGGCACGCATATCTGTGGTCGCCCCGTGACGCATACTGTATTCGCAATACAGGCGATTGTCCCACTCGATTTTCTCACCACGCAACAAGGGAAGGAAATTGTGTCCACGAATTCTGACCGATGTGGGCAAGTCGATCCCAGCCATCGCCAACAGCGTCGGAAACCAATCAAGATTGCTGACGGTTTCCCCGACCATGGTGCCCGCCTTAATCTGCTTTGGCCAGCGCACCGCGCAGGGAACACGAATTGCCTGATCCAACAGGTTTGGACGCTGCTTGGGAGCAATTCCCGGCCATTTCTGCGGTGGCAGTTTGGTAAGTTGCCACTGCGCGTTCCCTTTGTACCAGAGACCGTGATGGCCCAAGTGGTACCCATGGTCGCTGGTAAAAATGACAATAGTATTTTCTCGCAAACCCAGTTCATCGAGTGTCTCAAGAAGCCGCCCCAAGTTGCGATCAACGCTCACCACACTAGCCATGTATTCGCGCGTCATCCGCTTGACACGTCGAACATCGAGGTCAACGAAGTTGGGATTTGGAATCTGTGGATCCAGTTCCTTGTAAGGCAACCAATCCTCGTCGCGGACTGGTAACCACCGTGCATGGGGTGCGCGAAAATGCAGGCTCAGCAAGAACGGCTGCTGGCAATTCTGCCGGACAAATTCGATCGCATGGTCTGTCAGAATGTCCGGTGTAAAGCCCTTGAACGGTCGACTGACACCGTCCTTCTCCAGTTTTGGATCGACGGGCGAAGCACCACCTGCGCGAAAACCGATGAAGTAGTCATATCCAGTTCGTGTCGGGTGGTAACGATCAGCTGTTCCCAGGTGCCATTTGCCAACAAGGCCCGTCTTATAGCCCGCGGCAGCCAACAACTCGGGCCAAGTCACCGTGTCAGGATCGAGACCATGTTCGGTCTCACGACTTGGATTGATCCAATCGAGAATCGCGAGTTCACTGCTGTACCGGCTGGTCATCAAACCGGCTCGAGATGGGCTACACACGGGCGTCGTCACAAACGCGTTGGCCAAGCGTACGCCATCACGAAACAGGCTGTCCATGTGCGGCGTCTTGAACTGAGAGTCGCCCACCATCCCAACGGCCGTAGGTGCCTGGTCGTCCGTGTAAACAAAGACGATGTTGGGACGTGTCTCGGCTGCCCCCGTTCGGCTCACGAGCGGCAAGACGATGACCAGAAGACTCAGTATGAAACGGTACATGATGAGCGACCTTGTTAATCAGATTGCGTTGGCGGGACGACGGACGCATTGATGGTCAGATCAAGCTGGTGCGTACCCAAAGGCGTCACGCAAACGCCTTACGCAACTGCTCAATATACGGGGGGCACGTCGTTCGCGGGTCTTCTGACTCTTCATATTCGAGCACGATATAGCCGCGATAATTGACGTTGCGCAGGATCTTGGCAATTCGCGGAAAATCCGCCGGTTGCTTAACTCTGTTCGGACCACTAACAACAACCTTCACCTGCACATTGATTGCGTGCGCCGCGACTTTGGCAAGGTCACCGTAAATGTCTTCAGTGTGGAAGTTGCCCGTATCCAGATTGACTCCGAACCAAGGACTCTGGACGTCACTGACGAAGCCCAGCAGGCCGGTCGCCGTGCTGGTTGGTCCACCATGATTTTCCAGTGCCAAGTGCACGCCATGCCGGCCCGCGTAATCGCAACACTCCTCCAAGCCGGAGACCATCAGCTTGTGCGCCATCTCGGGTGCAATGTCTTTCTTGACATGCCCCGCAAACACACGAATGACCGGGGCACCGAGAATTTCGGCGTGGTCAATCCACTTCTTTAGTGCGTGAATCTGTCTGTCTCGCTCTTCTCCTGGAGGATGTCCAAAGTCGTTTCCAACGGCCGTACCGGAGACATCGAGCCCCAGGCGAAAACACTGCTGCTTGAGCGCACGAAGGTATTCGGGAGTCACCGGGTCTGGAAAGTAATACGAGGTCAGTTCGGTCCCTTCCAATTGCATTTTCGCGCAGTCGTCGATGAAATCGGAAAGCTTCAGCTTCGCTTCTTTCTCATCTTTAGCATTTTTCTTTTTCAGGAGGCTCCGATAACTATAGGCCGCCAGACTGAATTTGAACTTCGGCGATCCATTTCGCAATATCGGTCTACTGCCCGAAGCCACGCTACTCAGCGCACCGGGCAAAGCAGCGCCCACGCAACAGGCAGCAGCGCTCTGAAAGAAACTGCGGCGATTTGGCTTGGCGGTCATGATCGGATCGATTGGATTGAAGGTGAGAAATAGGAACGCACTGGCTGCCATATTCTCATTGACGAGAAACGCCATTGCAAGCGCATCGACCGAGCGAGACCTTCGTAGGAGAGGCTGTGAAACGAAGCGATGCGACAAGAGGCATTACCGCTGCAGCGTGCCAGTGGCCTGTGGATCCTGAGCCTGGCGGATGCCTGAATCGGGCGTTTGTCCCGCAATGACTGCATCGTCTGCCTGCCGCCACTTGGCCAGCATGTCGTCAGGGTCCTCGAAGTTTAAGTACACGACCTGCTCACCAGGCCCCAATTGAGCGCCCATTCCAGCCACGCGCCAACCAGAATCCTGGCGACGAAGCGCCCAGATGATGTCATAGCTGTTGCCGGCGCCGGTTTGTGCCTCGGTCCACGTCGTGTTGACGTGCGCGCCGTTCTTGTGGGCACCCAAATACTCGGGGATGCCGATCTTGAATGTGGCCTCAGGAGAACCCAACGACCGCACGGCCAGATCACGTTTACGTGTCTCTTCGTACGCGCGGCGTGTTAGCAGCGCTTCGGCGACGCCACTATCGCCGCTCCGCAACGCGCCAAGAAATGCGGCAACAATCTGATCGGGCGGGGTTTCTTGTGTGAGCCCTGTGGGCAATTGCCGATCAGGGAGATCCTGCCTGACAAAAGTACTCAGGTCCGTCTCGACGATTGCGTTCGGCGGGTTGTTGACGTTGGCAGATTCGACGGCAGAATCAGACGCCTGCTGACGACACCCGATCAACCCGTAGCTCGCCAAGAACACTGCCAGAACTCTAATTGGTCTTTTCATCGTCAGACTTCCATGTCTCGAAACAGGCGAACAACTTCCATCGCACGTGGGAACAGAAGTTTGCCAATATCGCCTGCGCGGGTCAAGGCGAATGAGACAGACGCGAGTTGCGGCGAGTACTGGCGCAGCTAGCAAGCGTGAGACGGGCAGAAAACGCAATGGGCAGATAGTACGTTCAAACTCTCGCGCCCACAGACGCTACGGCGCGGCGGTTTCTTCCTTCGTATCGGCGGTTTCGGCTGGTGCGCCGATCGACTTTCGGAAGTCTGCCTTGGCCGAGGATACCGTGGCGTTCAAACCGACCAGTTTGAGGAAATAGTCCTATTTCTGTATGGCAAATATTAAGACGACAAATAGAGCGACAATCATCAAACCAAGAATCACGATGGCGGCAATTGATTTTCCAGTGGCGGACGATCGCTGACGCGCTACGCGACCGTTCGACTTATCCGTTTTTTTTTGAATCGACTCGAGGGCAGCAATCGTTTTAGGTTCCGCGCCCATCTGAGCTGGCGTATCGACGGGATCCGTCGGCTGTTCTGGGGATGGAGCCAGCGAAGGAAAAATGGGGCCGGCGATCTGCCACTCCGCCCATCCTTCGCACCACACCATCGAGTCTGCGCCGACGCGACCTTCTTGCATCCATCGCCGCATCACGTCACCCTTTGCCGGTCCGAATTCGCCGCCGGAGGCAGGACGAACGTACCAAACTGCATTGGGCGACGCATCAATTGGATCTCCAACGGTCGGCGCGATCGCCTCAAATGAAGGTAACGGATCACCGTTGGCGGGCGCATTCGATTTGGCCGCGGCCATACTGGCTGGCGACGCAGCGACTGTCTGTGCCGTGAGGCCCGTGGGTTTAGTACCAGTGGGCTCAGTATTCGGGCGGATCCTGGGAGCCCCTTCAGGAATTTCGCTTTCCAGCGGAATCTCCCACCGAGCGTCGCAATGCGGGCAGATTCCGCGCTTGCCGGCCAAGAACGTCTTCACGTTCATGCGACGACTGCACTCGGGACAATAGAACCGTATGCCCATGCAAAAAAGCCAGCTCGATCTTGTGCAACAACGGGGCCGTCCGCAGCGGCGGCAGTTAAGCAAAGTCCATTATACATTGGGAGTTACCGATGTGAAGATTGGTGATTCTAACCATTCTTGCCAGGAGAGCCTGCATCGCTGTATCTTCACAGGCTGAACTTCCATTATTCCAGCAGAAAAGGCGAATTCCGTGTCAGATGCCGAACCCAATTGTGAAGGCCCAGTCGAAATTGCCGTGATGGGCGATTTGACGGACAATGTGGCGGACATTGCCGACAAGCTGCTGGGAGTCCCCCAAGGTGGCCCCTGCACGCTGTACTTCGATTCGCCCGGTGGCAGCCCATACGCAGCCGTCTCTTTGATGAACCTTGTGATCCTTCGCGAGTTGCAAGCGACAGCGATCGTCACTGGCGAGTGTTCGTCGGCAGCCTTATGGCCACTGGCCGCCTGCCAGCGACGATTTGTTACCCCTTATAGCGCGTTGCTGTTTCATCCCATGCGATGGCAAAGTGAAGAAAATGTCCAACTGGCTGAAGCAGCCGAATGGGCGCGCCATTTCGCCCATCTCGAATCACAGATGGACCAACTGCTGGCAGACCTGTTCAACATACCCCTGGACAAACTCGTTGCCTGGATGCAACCGGGCCACTATGTGACGGGGACCGAGATCGCGGAATCAGGACTGGCTGAAATACTCGACCCAATCTCAATCGTGATGATGCGCCGACAAAGTGCTGCCCCATAGGGACGGCGCATGGCGCGATCTGCACCATTGCACGTAAATCAGCCGCCCGCTAGCCCAAGTTCCCCAGTAGTGGACCAAATCTGATTTTCTAGAAATATTTTCGGTGTTGATTCGACGTAAGTTGTTTCGCGTCGGTGGTGGGTGGA
>NYXM01000090.1 GCA_002685655.1 Planctomycetaceae bacterium | reverse complement strand
GTCGAAAACCGCGATTCAAATTCCATCAGCGTTTTAGGATAGTCTTCCATGCCTCAACACTACATGTTGGGGTCACTTGAGGGAAGTGGATACCCATTTGCCAAGAATCCCCATTGCGGTATGCGCACCTTTGCCCACAAGCCGCACTTTTTCCGTGCGAAACCGCACGAAAAAGCCGTTGTTTTGCCAACCTCGTCGCCCGCATTACCGGCCCTACCCGTCCATTTCGCCATCCGATATGATTGTGTGCGTGGTCAACCGGCACCATGAAGAAGATGCAGTATTTGGCACGGCAATTTTCGGCAAAAGGAGAATTTGATGAACCAGATTGGACATCCTGCTCCCGCCTGGAGCGGTGGGGCATATGTGAATGGCGAGGACAAGGCGATCAGTAGCGAAGATTACAAGGGTAAGTGGTACGTTCTGTACTGGTATCCGCTGGACTTCACGTTTGTGTGCCCCACAGAGATCAAGTCGTTCCAGGAACTGCTTGAGGACTTCGCCGATGATGGCGTTTCGGTGATCGGCGCGAGTACCGACTCGTTCTTCAGCCATAAAGCCTGGTTTGCGGATCGCGAGACATTTCCCAACGAAATCACGCATCCCGTCATCGGCGACACCAACCATGCAGTCTCGAGGGCGTTTGGCGTGCTCAAGGAAGACGCGGGAATCGCCTATCGCGGCACGGTGATCGTGGACGACAAGGGAATCGTCCGCTCCGTAGCGGTCAACGACTTGTCGGCAGGCCGCAGCCCGAAGGAAGTCCTCCGAACCGTGCAGGCGCTGCAAAGCGGCGGCTTGTGCGGTGCCGATTGGAATAAGGGGGAGGGGTTCGTCGGTTGATCACGAGTCGACTCGAGATATTGGACCGCGACAGTTGGCGCGACTTCCTGGCCGCGCCAACTGTCGTATTGATGCTGGGCAAGACCGACTGCCCAGCCTGCCGCGCCTGGACCGAGGAATTGAATGGATTCCTGGCGGACGACCAGCGGTGGACCGAAGTTCGTTTCGGCAAGCTAGAATTGGACCGTCCAGGATTGGGCGCATTCAAGAAAGAAAACCCCTGGCTCAGCGAACTGGATGACTTGCCCTACACGATCGTGTACGTTGCCGGCGAGAAGAAAAAAGAGTTCTTGGGCGGGGGGATCGACCGCCTGGTCAATCGGATGCAGCGAGTGATCCAGTCCTGAAAGACCACCCCCGTCTAGCTCGCAGTGCGTGCGCGCAGATGGTAAGATGATCTCTTCCAACCGGCTGATATCTTGCCTGTCACACGGAAGCATTCAAGAGTGCTTCGCTGCGAACGAAAGCCGGATCTTCAAAGAGCTTCTTGATTGCTTCCTGCAATGGCAAATCGTCGAACGTCAGGATGAGCTTTGGGGGCTTGTGCATACTATGGTTCAAGCAAATCCAACGGGCAAAAGCAGGACGGCAAGCAACGACGAACTTCGGCAAGCCACCTTTCTCGCAACTCACGTTGCCGATCGTCATCCTGCACGGCACAGAATTCCACGTACCAAATGGCGGATATGAAGTTCATTTGCTGCGGCGGCAGTTCATCTATGAAGACGTGCTGGCAGGAAGAATCAGACGACGTCATCAGAACTTCGGTCGCCGTTTCCAGCAGCTGTTGACGAAAAAGTTCTTCGTCCGCGAACGGATGATTCCAATGGCGCAGGATCAATTCAAGAAGTAATTCGCCTTCGAATAGGGGACAAATTGCCAGACATCTCTTCGCGACGTTTTCGTCCATGACTATTAAGTCGGGAACTCCGAATTATGAACCAACAATTGGCAGTTCAAAAGTGTACTCTCGCGACGGACCAATGCAGACTTGAGCGCATACTTTGTGGCGAGGCTCCCATCGTTAGGTTCATACAGAATCGAATTTGGTTCCAAACCCTGCCACTTCGGGTTTTCACGAACCTGTTGGACCCGAACACGGATGTTCTCACTTTCTCCGGCATAGATCCCATAGTTATCTGAACAGAGGACAAAAACGCCGGGGATCTCGAACTCTGCATTAAGGCACTCTTCGATGTCAACCCGTCGCAGTTTTCGAGTCTTGCGAAACCACTGACTAAACTGTTTTGCGCTGGTAACTCTGGCGTTTTTCGATCGTTTTCGAATGGATTGCGCTGCGCGCCGATAGTCCAGAGACGTCACGGAGACATCCCTTGGGCCGAATTCGGCAGCCAAGCGATCAAACTCGGCAGCAAATTCGGGCGAACACAAGATGTCGTCGAGCGTGCGACGATAATCGATTGCCAGCAATCGCCATGCGACTTCGCTGGCGAACCCGTACGTGTCCATTTGCATTGAATTGATTCGCCCGGGCCGCTTTGTCGCTCTTGGAAGTTTGTTGTTTTTCCTCAAATTCAACAGGAAATGGTTCCACAAGTACGCGCTTCCACCGTTGCAGCGCTTTCGACATTCAGAAACGAAATCCGCGTTCAACTCTATGTCGCACAAGAGATAATCCGCCGGATAACCGCAGCCCGCTTGTTTGTAGGCAGCGATAACTGCCTTCTCCGTATCGTCGTCGAACGGTTTTTTTCGCCGCTTGCCTTTCGCCGTAGTTGGCGCACTCTTAATTGGGTTTTCGGGGCCATCGATCGGATCGCCAACGTTCGTTCCATCTAATCTGTGTTCGATGTAGTTGGTGTAGTCATCAGAAAGTTCGAACCCAATCCATTGCCGCCCCAGTTTTTTTGCAACACACAGTGTGGTTCCACTGCCGCCGAAAGGGTCAACCACGAGATCCTGTGGATGGCTTGAAACTCTGATGATTCTCGCGAGCAACTGTTCCGGCATTTGACAACCATGGAACCCCTCGCGTTCTTTGAAGGTTCCGGCGACACGTGCGAAGTACCATGTGTCGTGATTTGGGGTGAAACTTTCCGGCGCATCCTGAGGCCGTATGATCCACGTATTGTCGGGCAACCTGCCGTTGGGATTCGCACGACTGTCCGCATAGACAAGCTGTCTGGCCGACTTTACCCGCACATGCGGATGTAATCTGTTGAAAGTGAAATCCGTCTGGTCCTTGACGAAATGAAAGAGATGGGTGTGCGACCGACTGAAGCCGTTCACGCAGTTCACGCCGAATGTGTAATACCAGATCACCCAACTGCGACAATGAAAACCTGCCTTCTTGGCCTCGATTTTCAATTCAGCTGCGTACTCATCACCAATGGCCAGCCAAAATGTGCCATTGGGTTTCAAGATACGGTGAACCCCCCTGATCCACTCACGACTCCAGCTGAGGTAGTCGTCAGTCTGTTTTGCATCGTCATAAACGTCGTACTTGTATCCGATGTTGAAGGGTGGATCGGCAAAAACGAGGTCGACTGACTCTTTGCTGACCTTCTTCAACGACTCAATACAATCACCCTGATGGATGCTGTTTTTTTGCAACGCCACACTGACTCCCTCCAAACA
This sequence comes from Planctomycetaceae bacterium, assembly GCA_002685655.1. The sequence goes on along the minus strand of NYXM01000090.1, from coordinate 12,138 downwards.
GGATCGACTCCCTCCAAACAGGATCAACCTGCATTTTACGGCATTCTGACGACCCGTTCAACGAGCTTGAAGCTTAAGGCGGAAACTCGACCAAGCCCCACCCTTTTGCCCATCTTGGTATGCGCAGCGAACCAGATAGGCTGTGAAATCTTCTTTTTCGAACCAGAAAATCAAGCAGCTTCGGCGTCTTCAACTGTTTGCTTTCGGATGAACGGAAGGTCACAATGCTCGCTGTACGTTCCGTTCGGCAATAGGAGAAATCTCGTGGCAACTTATCGAGTTGGCGTCATCGGACACACGGGGAAAGGCAATTACGGTCACGGAGTTGATTCCGTCTGGCTTCAATTTCCTGAGTGCGAAATCGTGGGTGTCGCGGATCCCGATGAAGGCGGCCGAGCGCAGGCGATCAAGCGTCTCAAGGCACCACTTGGTTTTGCTGACTACCGCAAGCTGCTCGACGAGACGAAGCCAGACATCGTGGCGGTCTGTCCGCGTTGGGTCAATCAACATCGCGATATGGTGGTGGCGGCCGCTGAACGTGGGATGCATGTCTATATGGAAAAACCCATGTGCCGGACCTTGGAAGAGGCCGATCAGATGGCGTTGGCGTGTGAGAAGAAGCATGTCAAATTGGCACTAGCGCACCAAACGCGTTACAGCCCGAAATTGCACGTCGTTCGTGACTTGATCGCCGACGGCAAGGTCGGCAAGGTCTTGGAAATGCGTGGTCGTGGCAAAGAAGATCGTCGTGGCGGTGGCGAGGATCTGTGGGTACTGGGAAGCCACGTCATGAACCTGATGCACCATTTTGGCGGTGAACCGAATTGGTGTTTTGCCCAAGTACAGCAAGACAATCAGCCAATTACCAAGCAGGACGTCGCAGAGGGCAGCGAAGGGATCGGGCCGCTTGCCGGCGATTCCCTGGCCGCCATGTACGGCATGGATGATGGTGTGACCGCTTATTTCGCTTCGCAACGCGACCAGGGCAAGGGCCAGCGATTCGGCGTGCAGATTTTTGGCTCGGAAGGGATTATTGAAATCCTGTCTGGATATTTGCCAGCTGTGAATTTCCTGCCAGATCCTAAATGGTCGCCCGGCAGGAGTGCGGCCAAGTGGATCCCTGTTTCTTCAGCTGGACCGGGCCAGCCCGAACCGCTGAACAACGGCGGTCTGAACGCAGGCAACGTGCTGGCAGTGCGCGATCTGTTGCAGGCGATTCAAGAAGATCGATTGCCCGAATGCAGCGTTTACGAGGGGCGGACGACGATCGAGATGATCGCCGGCGTGTTTGAATCCCATCGGCAGAACGCACTGGTGAGCGTGCCTTTGGAGAATCGCAAAAACCCCCTGACGTTGCTTTAGTCGGGATTATGGTCATTAAGGAACGGTGAGGGGGTCGGGAGTCTTTTTCGGCCATGGGTGTCTGCCACTCGTGAGTCGTCGCCCGAGAAAGACTCCCGACCCCGTTCTGGTAGACCACCGACCAACGGGAGCGGGTCACCACAACCGAGCGATAGCTCGCGTCGGTCCGAGGCACAGCCTCGCTAGCTACGCTGGCACGTTGAAAATACGGTCTGGCAGGATTCTGGCCGCCTATCTAGAATCCTCCACCCAAATCCTCTTGGGGCCGTCTTTCGATTGCGGAGTTATTCGAGGTCATCATGGTCTTAGGTCTCTTTCGCCAGCGCGCCGCCCGCCCACGTCGTCGGATTTCGTTAGTGTTTCTGATTGGAATCGTGTTGGTTGGGCTGGTGTGGTTCGCACCAACGATCGCGGTTAACAGTTCGTTGAAGTCGACGATCCTGAAACAAGTAACTGAGGGTTTCGAGGGGAAGATCTCGACCGGCCATATCTCGGCGGGTTGGCTTTCCTCAATCGTTGTGAACGACGTTGTGGCACAAGACAAGCAGGGCGAACCGATTCTGTTGGCCAGCACAGCGCGCACCAAGAACACGCTCCTATCACTGATCATCGATCCCACTAACGTCGGCGTGATACGAATTGACCAACCCAAGCTGAATCTCGTGCTCGAGGAGAACACGAGCAACTTGGAGGATGCCATCCGGCCACTGCTAACACAGCCGGCATCCGACTCCGGTCCGATCAACATTACGATCGAATTCGTCGATGGCACGGTGACTGCATTCGATGGGCCAACTGGCAGGAAATGGAACGCCGAGGGGATCAACGTGACGTTGACATCCCAGGGCGTCGATGCCAAGACTATTGTGCATTTCGAAGCGAACGTCACGGGCGGTGACGCACAGCCCGGATCGCTCGTAGCCGACGTCATGTGGCAACAAACGACAGACGGTAGCAGCGCGGCGCTAGGCAGTGGCGATCTTACGGCCGAAGTCCGGCGGTTCGACCTGAGTGTTTTAGAATCCTTGTTGCGTCGTGGGGCACCAGGAATCAACCTGACCGGTACACTCGGCGGCGACGTGCGGATTGACTGGGGCGCCCGGGGTGAAACGGTGAATCTTAGTGCCATTACCGTCGAGCAACTGCAGCTCATCGCCCCGCAGTGGCTCGGCCCAGATCGCGTGGCGCTGCAAGGCATCAGCTTACAAGGTCTGATTTCCCGCCAGGACGATACGTGGCAAGTGACAGATCTCGCCGTGGCATCGGATGTGATGAGCCTTCGCGCGGAGGGCCAAGGTGACACGCGGGTTTCACCGTTGGAAGACCTGTCGGCAGTGCTCGCGGACGTCTGGCAGCGAGGTGCGTACCAAGTGGCGGGAAATGTGGATGTCGCTCAACTCGCCCAGATGCTGCCCAACACTTTACGAATTCGGGAATCCGTGGAACTCACCTCTGGTCGGGTCTCCGGTTCGCTGACCGCGCAACAGGGAAATGAGGGAAGTCAATGGAGAACGCTGGTCACGGCGTCGGATCTAGCAGGGACCCACGACGGCCTGCCAATTCGGTTTGACGAACCGGTCGAGATCGCCTTCACGGCGCGACAATCGGGGCGCGAGTACATCGTTGATCAGCTTGATTGTCACGCCAGTTTCTTTCGCCTCAACGCCAGGGGGACGCAACAGCAAGGGACACTTGCCGCCGAATGCGACCTGACGCAGTTTTTCAAGGAAGTCAGCCGATTTGTTGACGTTGGCGATCTAGGATTGGCTGGCCGTCTGCAGACGGATATTCAGTGGAACCAGGTCGCAGCGGGTCAGGTCGCGCTGCGAGCGACGGCCGAGGCTACGAATTTCGAGTTGAACCGCGGCGATCAGCCACCGTGGCGGGAAGCACAGATGCGCATCGATATCGCCGCGACCGGAACGCTGGACGAAGCCGGGGGGCGCGGACTGCAACAAGCTTCGTTGCGCGTCGAGTCTGCGGGCGATGTGCTACTGGCCGAATTGCTGCGGCCTGTCGCCTCGCTGTCGACCAATACAGCATTGCCCCTGCGGGCTCAGTTGCAGGGAGAATTGCGTTCCTGGCGAACTCGCGCCCGACCATGGCTGCCGGCAGTTAATGTTTCTCTTGACGGTATCGTCGATGCAACTGTCCAGGGAACTGGATCGCCGCACCTCGTGGAAATCGACGCGGCGGACATTCGTGTCAGACAATTCAACCTGGTCGGTGCGGGTCTGAATATCCGTGAACCGGAAGTGCAGCTGAAGACGCAAGCAGTGCTCAACTTGGACGAAATGGAGTTCGTCACAACCCGAGCGACCTACGCGAGCTCCTCGCTCTCGTTCCAAGCTGAGGACGTCCGGTTTAAGAGTTCACCCGCACAGTTCGAGATCTCTGGTAACGCGGGATATCGTGCGGATCTGGCGCAGTTGACCCGTTGGTTTGCCGGCCCAAACCAAGCGCTCACGCAGCAGTTTTCCGGCGACGCAGTTGGGCAGATTCGGATGACACATCAGGCGGGCCTGACGACGGCGGATGTGCAGGCCGACATCAGCAAGTTCGCTTATGCCACTCCGGTCGAGTCTATCGGTCCCAAGGCGGATCAGACCGTGGTCGCAGCACCCACCGCCAGTGCGAACCGGAATTCACTGTGGAACGAGCCAGTGTTGAAAGTCGCGGGCCTTATCGGGTATGTGCACGCAGACCAGACCGTTCGCTTGGACAAGATCGAAATCTCGGGTGATGCAGTGAGCCTTGGCGCGCGCGGCCAAGTGAGCGATCCACTCGGTCGCTGCTATCTCGACGTCGAAGGACAGGTTGGTTATGACTTGGAACGCGTCACGCGAAAACTGCGTCCGCAGTTGGGCGACCATGTTCAGTTAAAGGGCCGTGATGCGAAACCGTTCAAGGTCCGCGGCCCGCTGCTCTCAGTTACCGAAACACCCGTGTCGACGCGGAATGTGTCATCCACTGCAGTTCCACAGCCGGCTGCGTCGATCCTGACCGAACTGATGGCGCAGGGTAGTCTGGCATGGACGTCGGCAGAGATTCAAGGCTTCACGATCGGTCCCGGTCAAATTGAAACCGAAATGGCGGACGGAATTGCGACTGCACGCATGTTGCAGGTCCCGCTGGCCGAAGGGACGTTGCGTTTGACACCGCGGCTGTTGATGAACCGTTCGCCGATGGTGCTGCAATTAGCGCACGGGAGTGGTGCGGAGAACGTTCGCATCACCAAGGAAATGTGCCAAAGCTGGCTGAAGTATGTTGCGCCGTTGGTTGCTGACGCGACCGCGGCCGAAGGCACATTCAGCGTCAGGCTCGACGGTGCATCGGTGCCCTTGGATGTGCCACAGTCCGCGGACATAAAAGGAAAACTGATTGTGCATCAGGCACATATTGGTCCTGGTCCGCTGGCACGGGAACTATTGTTGGTCGCCAACCAGATTCGCGCCCTGGCCGTAGGACAGCCCTTGGGTGCCATCGGTTCGGCGGCGGGCACGTGGCTGGAACTACCCGATCAAGAAATCGACTTTAAGTTGTTGGACAATCGAATTCACCATCAGGGTCTGGAAATGCGGGTTAAGGATGTTGTGATCCGCACGCGTGGTTCGGTTGGAACGGATCAATCTCTGTCGATGATGGCCGAGATACCCATTCGCGATCAGTGGCTCAGCAGTAGCCGCTACCTGGCGTCGTTGAAAGGCCAGTCGCTACGCATTCCCATTCAAGGCACGTTGTCAAAGCCGCGGCTGGAACGGTCCGCGTTGGAACAGATGACGCGTCAGACCCTAACAAATGCCGCGTCGGGGTTGATCGAACAGGAGCTCAACCGAGGCATCGGGCGGGGTTTAGAAAAGTTGTTCGGTCCGCAACAATAGACAACTCCTGGACGTATCATTACCGAAAAACTCTTGGCGGCTGGCGCTACGGTACGTAATTCATGAGATTGCTCCTGTTAGGAACGGCTGGCTACCATCCAAACGACAGCCGTGATACCGCTTGTCTGATGCTTCCCGAATTGGGCCTTGTCTTCGACGCCGGCACGTCGATGTTCCGCGTCCGCGACTATCTCCAGACCGCGACACTGGACATCTTCCTCACCCACGCGCATCTCGACCATGTTGTTGGTCTGACATTTCTCCTGGACGTGCTGTACGGACACTCGATGGTCGCCGTCCGGGTACATGGTGAACCGCACAAACTAGCGGCCATTGAGAAACACCTGTTCAGCGAACACCTCTTTCCGGTCCCGCCACCCTACACTGCCGTACCATTGGAAGACGAAGTGTGGCTGCCGGATGGCGGGTCAATCCACCATTTTCAGCTCGACCACCCCGGTGGATCGGTTGGCTATCGCATAGACTGGCCCGACCGGTCGATGGCGTACGTGACCGATACGACGGCAGCGCCGGACGCCCCTTACATCGACATTATTCGCGGCGTGGATCTGCTCGTCCACGAATGCAATTTTCCAGATGGCATGGAAGCGCTGGCCCTGATGACCGGTCACAGTTGTACGACCCCGGTGGCGCAAGTTGCCGCCGCAGCGGGGGTGGGACGTCTGGTGTTGGTCCACGTCAATCCACTCTCGAAGGATGACGATCCCGTCGGCTTGTCCATCGCCAGGCGCATTTTTCCAGCCACCGAACTCGGTCTCGATCAGATGGAAATCGAGTTCTAAGCGTAACGCGAGTCGTCGGATCGTCTCGGAAATTCCCGTGCAGCGTACCACGCAGCATCGTCCCCAGGCATGCATGTCACTGCGCCAGCAAACGAAACTTGCCGATGATAAACATGCACCCCAAGACAATGAACGTCACGGCGAATACCGTGTAAGCGATTGACACTGCGATGATGGCAAGCCGCACGGAGGTCGAGTACTTCGTTTTCCAATAAAGTGGAATGCCCAGCACTCCCACGTGAAGCAGAACGACGACCAGTAACCACGGTCGGTCCATCAACCTCGAACGCGGCACGTCGTTCGTATCGACACCGCTCGTCGTATTTGTGCCACACTGATGGCAGACATCGTCAGTGGGGTCCAACGCAGTCGCGCAGTTGGGGCAGATGATCGAGGTGACCGAGTAGCTTTCCATTACGAATTACCGAAAACGACAAATAGCCAAATATGGGGGGCACAATTGCGCTGAGGCGACGGGCAGATGGAAACTTACCTGTAGGATTTGTAAGCCGAATTCTGTCGCTCGCCCAAATGGCGGAAGTCGCTCGCTAGAAGCGAATATATGCGAGTGGTTGGGGGCTGGCTAGAGCAGCCCGCTGTATCTAGGCTCGCGTACCGATGACCAGCGTATAGCTCTTTTGGGGCCCCTGCGGTAAGGGATTTCCTCAGAAGCGATGCGGGGTATTGGATGCACGAGTCGCAATCCGTTGGCCGATCATGACTTTACCGCCAAGAAGAGTGTGATTTGCCGGGCAGACAAATCACGTCGATCCGTCTGTGGTCCACTGCAACGGTTTGTTTTGGCGGTGACGGTGGACGCGCAACGGGGTCGAGGTGTGGGGTAGCATCTCGACCCCATTTGCGCGCCACCAATTCCAAACAATTCTGGGCATCGAACGTGCATTCATTTACCAACCTCGCTTAGGATCGTTCGCGGAATTACTGTCCGATAGTCGCCTTTCGCGGAGCGAAAGACGACAACAAAAGATCGAACACTGCTTAGCTAGTGTGAGTTGGGCTCCAACTGCCGATGAACTTCTGTCACGATGTCGTTTTCCAATTCGGGCGCCCAAATCGTCGGCAACCCGTAGTAAACCATCGAACCGCCCCCTTCATAGCCACCTTCGGCTAGCACCCGCCGCGACGGAATGTACGCCATCACGTCGTTTGCATATCCGGCGACCCAGGTATTTAGACCCTGCAATTCCGCTTTCAGGCGGACTGCGTAATCCACCACCACTTCGCCGCCCAACAAGACAAACTGAACCTTGCCTCCAATCTGCCAAACTCCGATCGGATATGGGTAGGTGCCGGCCAGTGACTGACCATCATCCAGTTGTTCGAGCAACATGCGGGCTCGAGCAGCAGTGTACTTGTTGGTCGATGTGGTGTCTTTTGTGATCTCCTCGCGCGTGGGCAGCTTGGCCAATGGAAGGTCAATGTCTTGATACGAAGTTGTCAACGATCCGTGCACCGGCGCCATTTGCGATGTCAACACAACGGCTTCGACTGCAGTCGCGAGGCGACGGCCATAATGTCGAGCCAGCTCGACGGTCCGCCGCGGCAACGGGTTTTGGTCCGCACCGCAACCGGCAAAGAACATCGCCTGACAACCGGGATTATTCTCTTCGAACGCAATCTGGGCGAACCCCGGGTAGTCTCCGGACCATTGATAGAAACTCAAAACCGTCGAATGGCACGCATAGCCGAATACCACGGTCTTCAAGTTGCCTTCGACGTCACGCACGGTCAGCACGGGCACGTCATGGTCTTGGGGTCCGACCAGTTTTCCGGCGGTACGTACCTCGGGAACTTTAGCCTCCGAATTGTTGCGGCGATTCACGGCGAAGGTGGCGGTCCCGCTGCCCCAGGCGAGCTGACTCGGTGCCACGCTATTGAGCGCCTCTCCCACGACGGCAACAACTTTCGCTCGCAATTGCGCTGCGTAGTCGTCAATCAACTTCTGTTGCTGTTGATCAACTTGCAAATAATGTAAGGGTGCCAGGTTCTTCCCCACGGCCGGTCCGGTATGGGTGTGCGAAGTGCAAATACCGATCTGATGTCGGGCCAGGCCATATTTATCTGCCAGTGACGTGCAAATGTCGTGCGTCAAGGTTCGATCGATCCCGACCAAATCCAGTGTGATAAGAACCGCGCGTCGTTCTCCTTCATCTTCGAGCCCCAGGACCTTGGCGTGTAGATCGGTCAGTTTTCCTTCGGCCGGTTTGTTCCGACCCCCATAGCCAGACATCCACATCGCCTTTTCCGGCGTAATGACGGCCCGTGCCGCACCGGCTTTCCAGCCCGTTTCCGCCTGGGCCAGCTGGCTGAATAGCAATGATCCAACGACGATCCCGAAAGCAAACGTAGTCACGCGGAGACTGGGTTTCATATCTTGTTGGCCTTTAGTTCGGATAACGGGTAGTGGGTATCGCGCCAGCGGATTCCACCGCTAGTCATGTTGACGATAATGGTACGCCATTGAATGAACACGAACATCGCCGCCCCCAGGGGAAACGCCAGGCAACACGACATTCGCGCCCTCACATGATAAGCCGACACGACGCCCATCGCGAGCAATATGACGACGACGACCAGGTAGATATACCAAGTTACGCCCGACGTGAGAAATACGGCCACGAACGGCAGCACGTTGAAGGCCAACATCGAACCGGATGCGACCAACGCGAACGCAAGGTTGTAGTCCACGCCGGAGAACGCGTTCTTCTCCAGACCCAGCACCAGTTCGCGGACCGACGCATACCAAGGCACGTACATCATGTCCGCCGCGTTGAGAAACACCTGACGAAAGCCGTGTTTCTTGACGAGCTTTCCCAGTTTCAGATCGTCATCCGGCCGCATCCGAAGTGCCTCGTGCGTACCGATCGCTTGATACACTTCTGCGCGGATCAGATTGAATCCACCGATGCCAATATGGGCTGTGCTGTGCGGATTGGGGCATTTCCAAGGGCGGCAGTACGTTAACAGATAAATGAAAAACGTGACGACAAAGGACTCGAGAAGCCAGTTCGGCATGCGCACGCGAAAGAGCATTGGTAGATGGTCAACTTGATTGTCCCGCAGGTACGAGACGGCGCGTCGAATGACGTCGGGTTGCATCACAGCATCGGCATCTGTGAACAGCAACAGCTCGCCCTGCGCTTTCGCGGCACCGGCATTCAACGCATAGTTCTTGCCGATCCATCCGGCAGGCAACTCGCTCAAATGAATTACGCGCAACCGATCGTCGCCGCCTGACAGCCGTTCGACAATCTCGCCGGTCCGATCAGTCGAGCGGTCGTTAACGACGATGATCTCCAGATGTCGGTAGTCTTGGGCGAGCAACGACGAGAGTGCCTCTTCAATATTGCGCTCTTCATTGCGTGCCGCGACAATCGCCGAAACCTGAGGTTGCGGACCCGCTGATGGCTCGAAAAAGCTCAACACGCCAATGCTTCGCATACCCAAGACCAATGGCACTGCCACCACGAGGCACATCAGCAGGTTGGTCAAGCCGAGGTAAAAAAAGAGATCGGACATCGACTGAGCTCCGTAGCGATCTTGTGGGCGTGCGACACACTCGCAATCGGTTGCCTGACAAGAGGTGAAACTGGCCGGCGCCTGACTATACCATTGTCGCGAAACGCCTGCATGTGCTGCCTCCACAGGTTGGGTGGGAGACCAGGTGTGCCGCTTACGGCCACCGGAGACTCGCCTGTTGGTTTTCTTCTGGTGATTCTGACTTGAAAACGCTGAGGCGGCTTCCTACAGTTGCAGCGGAACAGGGGAAATGTTCTTTCTATCGAGGAGACGCGTTTCTCAACTTCGACGCTTGGGCGGTCGACTGCACTTGTGGTTGACGCTGTCACGGAATGTCTTGAAACTGCGTAACTCCGCTGAAACCATGCGAATTTGGATTGCCCTTGTCATCCTCGCCGGCCTGGCATTTCTGGGGTCAGCAGTTCGCCAATCAGCCGAGAGCCCTTCCGCGCGACGACAACCGCCGACAGTCCCAATCGCCCAGTTTGATGTCGACCCTGAGGCGGCGATTGTGGAAACACTTGTTCGTCCGATCGCAATACAATCGCGGAGCGTTTCAATCTCGCTGGAATCCAACGGCGAGTTCGCGCATGGCGACCGAGCCACGTTTCATCCGCACGGTGACCAAGTCTGTGCGTCCGGTTGTGCCACGAGTCGTCACCCGACGAAACAGCTAACACGTCGTCACTTTCGGCATTTGCTGGCGGATTTTTCTGTCGAACCGGTCGATGAAGCCGGCGAAGCTTTCGAGACGTTGCTGTATTACGGGCGACAGGTGACCGCGATGCTGGATCGCGATGGCCCTGGTCCGCTGGACCCGTTGCGTGCGGCCTTATTAAAACAAGAACTGGCGCGCGGACGCGCGGAGGTTTCAATTCGGCTCGTGGACGAGTCGGGTGTCGTTCGTGCTTCGCTGCCGCCGACGAGTGTGCCGCTTGACCGCCGCCATGAATTCAAGCTCGTGCCGCACAACTTGCAGCCGCTGATTGCCAGCGGAACCGTGAAGCGAGTTGGACGCGATCACCTTTGGACACGTTTGTGACTGGAAGGCGTTCACCTGGTGGCGGGACCGTGGTTCACAGTCCAAGAGAGCGGTGAGCAATGGAAAGAGATCAGCAAGATCTGGATCAGCAATGGCAAGAATGATTGCAAAGGGCGGATCGAAATGCGAATTCGCTTAACGGTGGAAACAGCACTGGGCACTTTGGTGGATCACCGTGATTTGCCGGGTTTGCACGACAAGCAGGGTGCAACGAACTGAGTTGGAGAGAGACGATGCGACAAGCTCTTGTTATCGGCGGCCTTCTGCTTGCAGCTGGCTTGGCACTCCCCGCACCTTCCTACGCTGATCCGTGCGGATTGGTGCCGCCGGTGTTGTGGGCGGACGCTGGAAATCAGACACCAATTAAACGAATTGGTGTGCAGCGAACCTATGTGTTCTACAAGAACGGAGTGGAAACGCTGGCCCTCCGCCCTGGTTTTTCGGGCAACGTTGACGAATTCGGCATGTTGATTCCGTTCCCGTCGCCGCCGGCGATTCGAAAGCTGCCGGACAACGTATTCGAGCAGATCGCGGCCGCGATCGATCCACCGGAAGTTGTGATCGATGTGCGACGGCAAGTCTCTTTCGGTGGCGGCTTCGGCGGCGGCGGTGGTTTTGGCGGCGGTGGTGGCGGCTTCGGCGGAAGCCTGGGATTTGTGCCGCAGAACCAAGTCCGCGTCATCCGTGAAGAAGCGATCGGGATGTACGAAGTGGCAGTGCTGGCAGCCGGCAGCGCGCCGGCGCTCAAACGATGGATGGACGATCACAAGTACGCATTTCCCAGCGGCATGGACGTTGTTTGTCCCGAGTACATCGCAGAACGCTGGTGCTTCGTCGCGGTCAAGACGAAAGTGAAACAGAAGGCCGCCGCCCAGGCCTGGGCAACGCAAGATCGAGAACGACTTGCCCCAGGGAGCTTCGTTCGATGGGCATGTTCAAGCGATGGGCTTTCGATTTCGCACGCGGCAACTCGTCGTGCCGATGCGGTTGTCCGTGCACAACTCGAGTGATCTGCACAACATTGTCTATCTGCTCTCTGACACACCGTCCAAGATTCGCAATATTCCTGAGGAATTCGTACGACGTCAGGTGTCTGGCATGAAACTGTACGATCAATTGACCCAGCCGTTGCCTCTAAGAATCATCGGCGGCACGATCCACGATGTGCCGGCTTTCAGGCGCCGTGGCCTCGTCGCGGAAAGGGACCCACAACCTCATAACGGCGTCGCAGCGGAACTGTTTGCCTCGGACGTCGTCGCCGCGAAGTTGAGGCGACTGGAAATTCACAGTGAAGCATTCGAAAAGGACTTGCTGAAGATCAACGAAGCGCTTGATCTGCGTGGGAAAGAGGTTGATGAGGACGTGCGGCAACTGCTCTTTACCGAGCGGAAGCGACTGGTGCGGGCCGCATTGAAGGCGATCGAAGATATGACACTGACCGTAATTGATGGCGACTTTCCCCGCGACGTGCTGGCGAGAGAGAACCTGACCTTCGCCGAATATCATATGG
>NYXM01000089.1 GCA_002685655.1 Planctomycetaceae bacterium | reverse complement strand
TCGCTGGCAAGATCGACTCTCTGGCGAGAAGCTGATCGGATTCTTGCGGCAAGCTCGCGCGCCCAGCGGATTTCGTTCCTGATCCTCTCGGCAGAAGGGTCCTGATCAGCCTGATGTAGCCAGTCGTGGCGTAACGCGTCTCGGGCCTCCGATGCCGAGAGATTCTGCGTCGGTGGCGTCTGCGGTGTGATATAGGGAGCTACCGCCTCAGAGACTGATGGCCGCAACTGAATGTGACGGCCAGCTGCCAAAATGATCTCGACCCACTCCTGCGAGAAACAGGCTGATTCGCCTTGACTCTTGAGGTGTTCGAATCGCTTCTGAATCTCTCCGACCTGTTCCCAATCCCGGAGTTGTTCCGGTGTTTGGGTCTCGCGTTGCCGCTTGGTGAGCGGCTTGTACTCGACGAGCAACTCGACCAACTCTTCCGCCTTCTGAATGCTGACATCGCCATCGGCTGACAGATATTGAGCTGGACTGGCGCCGGACCACTTGAGGAAGGTCTCATAGTCTTCCGGGAAACTCGATTTCAGTCTGACGAGCAAGGCACTGGCGAGGTCGCGGTCGAGTTGCACACCCTGCTCGGTGAACTTTTCGCGTGTGTCGGCGAGCGTCTCGGCGAAAGAAGCTCCTGGTGCATATAGGGTGCGAAGTCTAATATCGATCTGCTTGGAATAGGTCGCGAGAGACTCACCACCGCTACGATAAAGGCGCAAGATCTGCTCCGGCGTCAAGCCTTTGGCATAGATTCGCAGGTCGTCGAGCCCGCCTTGGAAGAACTCGCCCTGACCGCTGCTGGAACCGATGAAGGCAGGAACGGACGCTCGCGTGACGATCTTGCCCGCACGTCGCAAGGAACCGACTTCCTTTCCGTCCAGATAGACTCGCATGAACTGGCCGTCGAACGTCGCGGCGCAATGATGCCACGTTCCATCCAGAACCTGGGCCGGCGTAATCGACGCGTCGCATTCGATATAGCCGCCAATGTTCAGTCCGAGTGATAGAATGTTCCCGTCGCTTTGAAAGGAAAACAGAACCCGCTCGCCACACTCCTGGCGAAAGATCTCACGGTAGCCTTTCAAATCGGTCGGTCTTGTCCATGCCGAAAACGTAATCCCGGAAATCTCCCGAGCTTCAGGGGTGAACTTGGTGGCCAGTGTATTCTTGCCAACAAGGTCCAAAGCGTTGCCGTGGACCCCTCGTGTTCTCGCAATCCGGTGTGGCGCCGTGACGTCCGAGGCAGCGTTTCCCGAGGATTCACGGATTATTGACGTCTCACCTTGCTCGTCGAACGTCCAGTGTGCCAGCAGAGGCTCCTCCTTCTGCGGTTCTCCAGCACTTGAAGCAGGCACACTGATGGCCACTGTTGAAAAGAACCATGCCAAGCCAACGACAACCACGAAAGAGTGATTTCCGTTGATGCGTTGTCGCGCGTTGGGTCGGGCCATGACAATTCCTCTTGTCGAATCACGTAGGTTGTTCACCGTCACCGAAACAAGTTAAAGTATAGCGTGTTTGGATGGTAATATCAGCCGCAATCGTTCTTGCCGTGAACAAGTTGCCAGCCCGCAGTTGCTGGTGACTTTCCGTGTCATGTCACCGGAGGAATCCTCGATGTCGAACATCCCTTCTACTCGCCGTCAATTCCTGACGACAACCGCTTCCGTTGTGGCTGGCGGGGCGATGGTTCCCTACTGGCTAACCGGCGCGGGTGCCCAGGCCGGCGAGACACAAGCGAAGAACGATCGTCCCCACATCGGAGCGATCGGTATCGGAGGACGCGGTTCGGCAGTTCTAGCTCAAGCTGCCAAATTCGGGGATGTCGTAGCCGTTTGTGATGTCGATCGCACGCACGCAGAGCGGGCTCGGGGGAAGCACGGAGGGAAAGCGACCGTCTACGGCGACTATCGGAAGCTGCTCGATCGCAAAGACATCGACATCATCGTCAACGCGACGCCCGACCACTGGCACACGGCAGTCAATATCGCCGCGTGTAAAGCGGGCAAGGATGTTTACACCGAAAAGCCGCTCACTCTCACGATCGACGAAGGCAAGCGGCTGAGTACAGTGGTCGAAGAGACAGAACGTGTCGTGCAAGTCGGCACGCAGCAGCGGAGTGAGCGCGCATTTCAAACCGCTGTTGAATTGGTCCGCAACGGTCGAGTGGGCAAACTCAAACAAGTGTGGATTGCGCTGCCTTACTATACAACGAAGGCTGGACCGTTCGCCGCCGAGCCCGTGCCGTCGCATTTGAATTGGGAACTGTACCAAGGCCAGGCACCGGCGCACGACTACTGTCACCAGCGAACACATGCCAACTTCCGTTGGTGGTACGAATACGCTGGCGGCATCATCACTGACTGGGGCAACCACCACATGGACATTGCTCATTGGGGCGCGGACTGTGAATTGACAGGTCCGGTATCCGTTGAAGCGCGCGGCATGTTTCCCAACGGTGGAACGCCCAACAGTTTCAACACGGCTGACCGTTTCTTCTCTCGTATGCGCTACGCCAGCGGCGTCGAGATGCTCTATTTCTCCTCAGTGAACGACCGGCAAACGTATGGTGGTGTTGCGAAGACGCATGACAAAATGACGCCGGAGAAGATCAAGCGATTGTTCGGCGACGATTGCCCCGAGGAGATCAAGTCATTTGATCGCAACGGCATTATGTTCATCGGCGACAAAAGCAGAGTCTTCGTCAATCGTGGCGGCGTCTACGGAAAACCGGTGGAAGAACTGAAGGACAATCCACTGCCGGAGAACGCTTGGCGAGTGCCACCGAGCAGCAATCACATGGGCAACTTCTTTGAATGTGTGAAGACACGGCAGGAGCCCGTCTCTCCGGTGCGCATCCAACATCGCACGATCACGGCGTGTCACTTGACGAACATCTCGTTGCGGCTCGATCGGAAGTTTGCCTGGAACCCAAAGGCGCAGCAGATCATCGGTGACCCAGAAGCCAACGCATGGCAAGAGCGCGAGCAGCGTTCGCCGTATCAGATCCGCGCGTAAACGACACGGCAAAGGGTCAAACAGTTTTCTTTGCGCCTTCGCGCCTTTGCGTGAGACCCTTTGTCAGACCTGCCTTTCCAGGTCATTGGCGACGTGCCATATTTCATCGGTCCGAAGCTGAATTCGCTTGATTGGCATGGAGGAGAATCACGCAAAGGCGCAAAGGCGCAAAGAAGAGATCAGTGGGTCAAACAGTTCTCTTGGCGCCTTTGCGCCTTTGCGTGAGACCCTTTGTCAGACCTGCCTTTCCAGGCCATTGGCGACGCGCCATATTTCAGTGATCGGAAGCTGAATTTGCTTGATTGGCATGGAGGAGAATCACGCAAAGGCGCAAAGGCGCAAAGAAGAGATCAGCGGGTCAAACAGTTCTCTTTGCGCCTTCGCGCCTTTGCGTGAGACCCTTTTTCAGACCTGCCTTTCCAGGCCCTTGGCGACGCGCCATATTTCAGTGATCGGAAGCTGATGCCGCTTGGTTGGCATGGAGGAGAATCACACAAAGGCGCAAAGGCGCAAAGAAGAGATCAGCGAGTCATTTGGACCGGGGCGGGGATGGCTGTTTGAGGCTTTCCAAATAGGCGATGATATCGGCGAAGTTCTGGAGCGTCATGCCGCTGGCCAGGCCATTGGGCATCGGCGAGAGGTTACTTTTCTTTTTCAGTTCAATCTCGTCGGAACGGATCGGAATGACCTTGCCTTCAGGCGTGACTAGCTCGATTCTTTCCGATGTCTGGCTTCTGATCATACCTTGATGGATCGCGCCACTAGTGGTGACGACGATCACCATCTCGAAGTCGATGAGAATCCGATTCGAGGGTTCGAGTACTGCACGAATTAGTTCGCGGCGGGGATACTTGGCCCCGACGCCAAGCAGGTCGGGTCCGATGTTCGCCGTCCCGGCTCCGCCCACCACGTGGCATTTTATACAGCCAATCCCCTCGGTATCGGCAAACAGCTTCTGGCCCCGCTGCCGATTGCCGCGGTGATCGGTGGCATACTGCGCATAGGCCGTAGGTTCCAATTTCGCTGGAGAATCTTCCTGCAGGAAAGCGAATTGGTCGTCCGCGGAAAAGACCTTTACCAGCTCTTGCCGAATAGGAGTGGTCAGCTCGTTTCGGTCGTGGAGCGAGCGAATGTCACTGCTGATCGAGTCTCCCATTGCGACTAGTGTGCTGCGAGAGATGCCGCGTGTATCCTCGTTCTTGTCAAGCAACGCGTCCAAATAGATGGGCAGCGCTCGTTGATCGGGCGCGGCGGCCAGCGCCTTGATCACCTCGAAACGGTTCTCCGACGTGGCGGTGTCGAAGAGCACCGAGAGCGCCGACAGTGCGGCCCGTTGGACCGACATATCTGGGTCTTGAAGCTTTGGGATGATTCGGACGGAAGCGTCGTCTTGAACTTGGACGTAGGCCTCGATCGCCTTGGCCCGCAACGGCGCCCGACGATCGCTCAGCCGTTTCACGATCGCCGCCTTCGCCTCCTCGCTGCGCAAGGTAGCGAGCGCATCAAGTGCGACAACAACCAAGGGGATGGGCGATTCCTCGGCTGCGGCAATTTTCGCCAGCTGCTTACCGTACGGTTCGGCATCGATCGCTACAACCGCACGGATTGCCGCTTGCCGCAACGGATTGCTGGCACTATTGTCGATGGCAAGATGCAAAAGCGACGGGAGCATTTTGGTGTCTTTCAAACCGGTCAGCAACTGAATCGCTTCGAGTCGAACGTCTTGATCGGGATCATCATCGATCATGCGGCGCACGTGAGGCAATGTCTCGGGTATCGGGACTTCGCGCAGCGCTTCCAACGCTGCGAGGCGAACCTGGGGCTGGTCTTGCTGCAGCCCCGCTTCGATCGATTTCAACACGACGTCCGTTGCCGCCCACGGATGTTCCTGGGGGCGAGCCGGCTTGCCACCCGCTGCCTTCCCTCCCCACCAGCCACCCGTGTACGGGTCCGCTTTGCGATGGACCTTAACCAGTGCCTGTAATGCGGCAACGCGCTCCGTGGGTTCATCCGCCTCATGAAACCACTGGTTGAGCACATCTACAGCCCCGGAATCAAAGGTACCTTCCAACGTCTGAATGATCGAGGTGCGAGTATTCCGGTCCGCCGTGCGCAGACCGGGCAAGGCAGGCTGCCAATTTCCAATCGCCCGAATCGCCTGAATCATGGTGAAGCGGGCGACAACGTCCTGCTCGCCAAGCGCATCATAAAGCCCGTTCGCGCTGCTGGCTTGCCCGATGCGCCCCAGCGCGACAGCTGCTTGCATGCGCACTGCGGCATCAGGATCTCTTAGCGCATGCGCTAGTTCGGAGTTTGCTGCCTTCACGCGGCGGATGCCCAAGGCACGAACTGCCTGCCTGCGAACTTCGGCGTCCGGATCTCGCAACGCCGTGATCCACTCTGGTGTCGGATCGTAACTTTCCAGTTCGTCCATCAGCGCATCTTGAGTCCAGATCGCATGGACTTTGACCAGCGTTCGTGCATCGGAATTGAGCAACTGAGAGACTGGACCGACCGCGGCCTTTCCGAAGGTCGCCAGCCGCAGCTGGGCACGCATCCGTTCGTGGTGCGCGGGATGGCTGAGTGATCGGATCTGAGCCTCGAGGGGATCATCGTCCTTGGCACGAGGTGGTTCCAGCGGTACTTCGTCGCCGACATAGGTAACGCGAAACAGCCGCCCGACCTTTCCGGGCTTTCCACCGCCAGTCTGATTCCAGTCAGCGACATACATGTGTTTTCCATCGGGACTGAAACAAAGATCGATCGGTCGGAACTCGCCAGATCCGTCGCCGAGCATAAAATCCTCGACCTGAGCGTCAAACGATGCTCCCTTTCTTGTCAGTGTATAATGCTCAATCTTGCTTTCACCCCAATCACAGAAAAAGGCACTGCCTTGGTACTTGGCCGGCCATGCCGCTTCTCGGTAGCAGGCTCCGCCACACGCTGTGCCAGTGCCAAACTCACCGACCGATGGCAAGTAGAGATGACGGTGGGAACGATAATCGTACGGATAACCGTAGTAGCCCGTGGGAACGTGGTGAATGATTCGTGTCCACCAACCGAAGTCGTCGTCGTTGTCGAAGGCGAAGATGTTGTCGAATCGATCTAAAGCCACATCCATGTTGTTGCGGATACCAGAACTGACGACCTCCAACTGACTGGCGTCGGGCCGCATCCGAAAAACTCCACCGCCCTCGAGTGTGATCGTGCTGCCATCAGCGCCAACAGCCTTGGGCAGGCCTTTGTCGCCCAACGCGACATAGACAAATCCATCAAGGCCGAGCCGCATACCGGTTGGGACATGGTTATTCAAACCGAACAGACCGGGCGCGTGGCCAAAACTGTCGGCCAGGCGCTTGCGCACGTCGGCAATGCCGTCTCCGTCGGTGTCCTTCAGCATCGTGTAATAGGGAGCGTTCATGACGTACAGGGCACCCTGATGCCAGACCATGCCAAAGACTGCGGAAAGATCTTCGCAGAAGACGGTCTTGACGGGCGGACCACCACTTTCGCCCCAGCGGATCAGTACGATGCGATCGATGGGTTCCGTCGAGGGTCCTCGCATGTCCATAGGATCTTCGCCGACAAACAGGTTTCCTTCGGAATCACACGTGACTGCCGAAGGATGTTCGATGTCCGGCACTTCGTAGACAAGATCGACCTTGAAACCCGTCGGTGCCTGCTGAGCTAGAGACCGAGTTGCCAACAGCAACAAGAGACCCCCTGACAACACAGACCAGGAACGCAAAGACGACATGGTTTCACTCCCGCGAAGTTCGCTGGCTCACGAGCACGCGCAGGCGAACTGGTTTGCCAGGCGAAGGGACTGTGGATTCTCGACAGAAACTTGAGTAGGCGGCGTGTCAAAGCAGAGTCAACCAGACGTTCCAACCGCTCGGTAATTCCTCGTAACCCCGACTTCGCGGGAACTGGTCTGCGGACGTTCAGCGATGATGGTAAGGGACTGATGTGGAAAAGCAAAGGAAACTGAATATACTTACGCCAGTTTAAGTTTTCAAGCGGTTCTTGCGTGGCAGCGTTTATTCAGGCGTAATATGACTCTCACTTCACGCGAGCGAGTTCTTCGCACGATTCGCCGCGAACCGACGGACTGCGTGGCCGTAGCGCCCTACATGTATGATGTAGCCGTGGTCGCTGCCGGCGTCTCGCTGTTGGACTACTACACCGATCCTGACGTCATGACGAAGGCGCAACTAACCTTGCACGACCTGGTCGGACAGGACGTCATCTCAGTTGGTTCTGACAATTTCTACATTGCTGAGGGGTTTGGCTGTCAGACGACGCACGAAGAGGAAGAACTGCCGGCATTAACCCAACCGGCCGTCGACTCGTTGGCGGACGTGTTCGACGTTGAAGTGCTTGATCCGCACTCTGACGGTCGTATGCCGCTAATGTTGGAAGCCATCCGACAGGTCCGCGCAGCGGTTGGCGAAGAGGTAGCGGTGCGTTCGCCGGGCACGGGGCCATTTGCGTTGGCCTCCTATCTAATCGGATCACAGCAGTGGCTCTGCGAGATCGGTATGTGCGAAGCGGGCATGGACGAGGCGAACGAGACGGCACTTCATCACGCTTTGGGGCTTGCTACGGAGACACTGATCCGGTTCGGCAAAGCGTGCTGGGACGCCGGCGCGGATATCATTCATTGCGGAGATTCCCTTGCCTCGTGTGATATGATATCGCCCCGAACTTATGAGCGATTCGCCTGGCCGTACGAACTACGTGTTTTTCAGGCGTGGAAAGAACATGGCATCACTGGATCACTGCTACACATCTGCGGCGACAGCACCAAAGTGTTAAAGCTATACGCCGACACGGGCGCCGATCTGGTCGAAATTGACAACATGGTTGACTTAAGCACGGCACACCAGAAGATCGGTGATCGAGTTACGCTGGTCGGAAACGTGCACACGGTGAACGACTTGTTCCGGGGGACGCCGGAGAGCGTTCGTGTTGCATCGCAGCGGTGCATTCAAGCGGCTGGTGGCGGACATGGCTTCATACTCGGCTCTGGCTGCCTCGTTCCTCGCAATACGCCGATCGAGAACGTGCGGGAGATGGTCCGCGTCGCCAGACAATCCCATTTTGAAATCAGCTAAGGATCGTTCGAGGAATTACTGTCCGATAGTCGCCTTTCGCTCCGCGAAAGGAACGTGCTTTCGCGGAGCGAAAGATGACAATAAATGATCGAGCACTGCTAAGTGATCGCTCGCTGTAGCACGTTCTGCGTGATTCGTTGCACGCGTTCATCGGGACCATGTGGTCGGGACCAATGCGACCAGGGAAGCATATGTCCCGGTGGGCGGGACAAGTCTTGACACCAAAAGATCGTTGAAGCATTGAAAACGAAATTGTCTTTTGGGCCGGGATATATGGTTGCCGTCCAGTTTTGTGGATTCACACCGCCTTGCAGGGCGATGCCCTTGGCAACGACTTCCAAGCCGGGGATATCCGCGGGTGGATCGCCGTGGTACTCCCAGCCGATCAGTCCGGGAATCGCATCCCCTTTCTTCATATCTGTCCCCGCAAAGATCCAATGATCTGGCTTCTCGACAACCCAGTCGCCACCGCCATTGACGGGCGAGACATTGCGTGAGCCCATCAAGTATCCTTCGTCGGGCCCGCGATGTGGAAATGGGCCGTGGTCTCGTTCGCGTTCGACGGCATATCGATGATCGCCGCCATAGGGTCCACCACGAAACATAATGCGGTTTGGGCGCCCATCGTAGCTATCTCGGTACGGCGTCACCCAGCATACTGAGTTGCCGGAGAAGAACAGCAAGTTGACGCCTTCGTCGCGCATCTTCACGACACTCTCGTACTGCCGAATGTTCCAGTATTCGTCGTGGCCGACACTCAGGAACGATTTGCATTTCAAGCCGCGATCCGGTGTTAGCATGTCGCTGTTCGAGCAGTACGTGACGTCGTAGCCATGCTTTTCCAGCCAGTAGGCAAAAGGGAATTCGAAACAAAGCCATTCGCCGGACCCGACAGACTGCGGGTTTTCGTAAATCTGTGCGTACTTTGCATAGGGTCGATCGAAACTGACGTCGGCCCATGGTCCTTGGTTGCCCTTGGGATGAGTGTAGACCGAGTAGTTGTTTGGCCAACGATTGTATGCCTGCCAGGTGTTGTCGGAGCATTGGAACAGAATATCGGCTGGACGGTCGTCGCGGACGATGAAGACGACGTAGCTTTGCCAATACCCGTGACCAGTGACGTCAGTTGTTGTTGTCAAACGTCCCAGATAGACACCGCTGGTCCAATCCTTTGGAATGGTCAATGACACACACGGTTGCCACCGACACTGGAGCAGATTCTTTTTTCCGATCGCCGGCACCGGCTGTTTTCTTCCCTTGAACGGGCCAACTGTTTTCATCAATCGTGCGCCACGACCGCCGTAGAAGCCGGTGCGAAAGATCTCGATCTTAAAATCCTGGACAGGATCGGTGGAAACCATGATGTCGATCGACTCGCCGGCTGCGACACTTTGTTTCGAGCAGTATCCTTCGATCCAAGGTGACCGGAACTTGTTGCTATCGAGTCGAACGCGTGTCAGTTGCCAGTCCCTCGAACCTGGTTGTTCGTTTTCTCGCTGGATCAGCGTTGGATCTCGCTCGGCACCATCGCCGTTGGCGCGACTCGCCGTCACCGATGAACCGGCCATCAACGCCAGCGAAGTTGCCACGCTCCCTTTGAGTACACTACGACGGTCTATCTGACCTGGTGAGTCCGAGGTGTTATTTGGAGTCACGTTGCTCTCTCTGTTTGGCTGGCAAACGTTTTGGCGATGGTCGCGCGACGGACGTTCGTCCGTGGCTTAGGACTGGCACATCAATTATAATCACTGCTCGCTCGGCGAAGTTGGCGTAATGTTCGCGGAGATAGCAGCGAACAATGACTATACGGCAATTATTGATTCAACGCCCCTCACACACGTCGTGTAGGATTGATCTTGGCCGATGGTTCGTACGATCTGGCCTACAGTCCCACGACCCAGATGTTGCGAAACTGCAATCGGTCGCCGTGGTGCTGCAGGTAGAACGGCAGCTTATCCGCATGTTGCTTGTAGAGCGGTCGTCGCTTGTGGAGCGTCGGCCCGGTCAGGGAGACGTCATTTTGCACCAAGATGCCATTGTGAAGCAGGCTGACCCTCGCTGGTTCGGTCAACTTGCCTGACACATCAAAACGAGGTCCATGAAAAGTGATGTCGAAAACCTCCCACTCGCCCGGCGGACGACAGGCATTTACAAGAGGAGGGTAGTGACCATAGATCGCGGCCGCCTGGCCATCCGCATAGATCGCGGCGCGATTATTGTGCGAGTTAAAGATCTGCACTTCGTACAGATTCATCAGATAGACTCCGCTGTTGCCGTGGCTGTCCGGATCGGCAACACGCCATTCGACGTGCAATCGGCAGTCGCCAAACGCCTCTCTGGTCATCACGTCGCCCTTGACCGTTTCCATGTTTCCGTCCTTGATCGTCCATGGGCCACCTTGCCACTGATCCAGATTGGTTCCGTCGAACAACACGACGGCTTCTTGGGGTGGTTTGCGAGATTCCCCCAGTGACGCTAGGCTTTTGGGCGTGACGATCTTGGGCAGCGGCCGCGATGTGTCGTGAATCTTCTCGCTTATCACCGGCTGCACCGAGCCGGACAGTACCTTGATCTCAATATCTTTGAACATCACGTGCATCTTCTGACCGCCGTGAAGTTGCATACCGAAATAGCCCTTGCGCACGCCTGGGTCGTTCTTCAGTTCGGCAGTCTTGACGCCGTTGACGGTCACCGTCACGTTGCCACCTATGGCCGTGACCGTCATTTTGTTCCAGTCTTTGTTCTTGTAGAACTTCTTCACGTCCTCCGGCTTTGGCTGCACGACCCATGCACGACCCAGGGTTTCATACAAGCCGCCGACGTCGTTGCCACCAGCATCGATCTCGGCCTGAAAGCCTTTCACCGAGACAGCGTGATCGATCTTCTGAACGCGAAAATAAAGGCCGCTGTTGCCTTCGAGAGATTTGTATTGCAGGCGGACGACGAAATCGCCGTACTGTTTCTCGGACAACAACATGCCATGGCGTTTTTCCGTATTGGCCTGGCTTCCCACAATGACGCCGTCGGTAACCTCCCATGTTCCGCCGGGAAGCGGATTCCAACCCTCAAGCGTTTTGCCGTCAAATAGGGGAACAAAACCGTCCGCGCCAAATGACGGCGCTCTGGAGATGGTGAGAATGGTCAGCAACAGAATAGTCAGCTTCCAGTTCATTGTATGTCTCTTCTTTCCAAAAGTTGGTGGCGACAATGTTGATAGACGGAGCGCAGATACGTCTGATTGTCAACGTAACTGTCTCCAGCGCTTGGTGATCCGCGTCTTCCTCGAACAGCTCCCGGCTCCATGGTGCAAGACAATCGAAACGCTTCACTCTACCGGGTCAAGCTCGTAGGCATCAGCGCTCGTTTCGGCGTGCATGTGTAACTCCGCGGGGTGGGTGTCTCGCAAGATCCCATTTGCCCTGGCAACCTCCAACGGATCGCCATGCACTAGCAATAGTGCACCGCCCGCCCGCACTTTTTGTTCGTACCAAGCAAGGTGCTCTCCATGCACTCCCCAACCGAGCATCGCGCCCAGCAGCGCTCCGACGATGCCAGTCGCGGCCATGATTGGTGCTAAGAAAACGGTAGATTCTCCGTTGGCAACCGTCAGCACGCCTGCGCCGGTAACTAGACCGGCGAGTCCACCCACGCCAGCCCCAATGGCAGCGTCCTTCTCCATGTTGTCGCCAAATTGTAGTATTTTCGGCACACAGGCACCGGACCAATCGCACTGGATTGAACCATCGCACGTGCGGGGACAGATAGTGGGTAGATGGTCGTAGCTTTGGTAAGATTGCCCGTCGGCGTCTGCCTCAGCCCGGCAGCTGGTCGAGACAAGTGAGACCAGTTTCATCGGTATTCCACCGCGATCAATCGCGCGCGTCGCGTCTCTCGCCGCAGCTAGTCTCTTGTAAATTGCAACCACGCATTGACTCGAGCGGCTCATGACAATTACCTCTCTCTCTTGGAATCAACGTACGTCAACACACGGACACCTGAAATTATTGCCGAACACTGTGCGATCAATCAAGATAAAAGAAGTCTAGATTAACGGTTTAGTGAATCTCGGTTGTCGATTTTGCTCGACCCGGGGAGGAGCAGACGCGATATTGTGGCGAATCACGACTCACCGATTGACCTTTCCGACCGTGGAGGTCGGGAGACCGTACTACAACGCGACCTTCCCGGGCCGGTCGGGAGACCGGCCCACAACGGGTGACTCACAGCCTGTCCATGTACCGTAGTGTCTACGGTCGTTTCGCCATTGCTCGTTGCCGCTGCGACCTTCAGCGTCCGCAACACTTTTTGAATTTCTGGCCGCTGCCACAGGGGCAAGGACCGTTGCGTCTAACCAAGCCGCGCTGCGAACTGGCCGCTGTTTGGCTTCGGCGCATCAGACGTTGCTCCTCGATACGTCGCCTGCGGACCTCTTGCCCCAGTTTCTCGAGACGTTCGCGTGTGTGCCGAACGAACCGTTGCCATCCGGCGCAGAGCCTGCTGAGGTTCCGGGGCGACGCGCGTCCGTAGGTGCGAAACTTGAGACAGTCTCCGTTACAGAGATCCAGGCAGTCGCACTCGTCACACGCGTCGTTCCACTGGCATTTCTGCGCGCCGAAATCGCAATAGGTTTGCGAAGCCAGCGCATCTCCCCATGACGTATCGTGGACGTTGCCGAGTCTGAGTTCCGACTGCACGAAGAAATCGCAAGGATAGATGTCCCCGTTGTACTCGACAACGAAGTACTTGCAGCAGTTCCGCCCCATCGTACAGACGTTGCTCACTCCATCGACCAGCTTAAGAAGCATCTCGTCAAAGTTGCGTATGGAGACATGAAAGGCGTCGTTGCGGTACCACAGGTCAAACAACTCGCACATGAACTCGCCCCACTGCTCGCCGTCGATGGCGAACGGCTTGAGCGTTCCATCCGGCTCGAATTCCACACAGGGAACATACTGCTGATGAAGAAACCCCTGTTCGGTCAGATATCGGTAGACCTCCGGCGCGCGATGCACATTTGACTGGCTGACCAAAACCAGGATGTTGAATTCGACGTGATGGCGCTGGAGCACACGAATACCGCGCAGCACGTCTTCGTGCGAAGGGCCGCCGCGGATGCCGCGTCGATAATGATCGTGGATCGCGGGCGGGCCATCGAGACTGCACCCCACGAGGAAATGATATCGGCCAATGTGCCTGGCCAGCGCGTCATCGATCAGCGTGGCGTTTGTTTGCAGGCCGTTGCTAACCACCGAGCCGGCTGCTCCGCACCGTTGTTGTAATTCGGTGACCCTGCAAAAGAAGTCCAAGCCCATCAATGTTGGCTCGCCCCCTTGCCAGGCGAAGCAGTAAGTGGCTTGATCAGTAGCCATGTAGCTCCTGATCATCCGCTCAAGAACTGCCTCTGACATGCGGTGGCGTCTGGAGTCTGGATAGAGAAGGCTCTTTTCCAGATAGAAGCAATACTCACAGCGGAGATTACAGTCGGCAGAAGCGGGCTTGATGAGTAATGAAAATGGGCGCACGTGGTTTCAACGTTGTCAGAGAGTTGGTCTCAGCGCTAAAACAGGATAAACTATATTCTGATTACTACAAACTGGGGGGAAGTTGTGCGATTGAAGTTGATTAGCTGCGAGATCTTCTATCGAGAGATGTGCGCCGCTGTCGCTCGTTCTCAGAACCGGGTAGATATCGAGTTTTTGCCGAAAGGTCTGCACGATATCGGCACTGCGGGTATGCATGAGCGCCTTCAGACCGCACTTCAACAAGTCGACGAAACGAACTACGACGCTGTCCTTTTCGGCTACGGAATATGTAACAACGGGGTGGTCGGGCTGCAGGCCCGTTCCGTTCCGATTGTCGTGCCGCGGGCACATGATTGCATCACGTTATTCCTTGGCAGCAAGCAGCGATATCTTGATTATTTCGACGCG
Organism: Planctomycetaceae bacterium; assembly: GCA_002685655.1. Next base: position 3,242 of record NYXM01000089.1, on the reverse strand, counting down.
CACACGGGCGTTTATTTCAAGAGTACCGGATGGATCGAACGCAACGACCGGGGCGAGCTGCGACAACTCTCGATCCAAGAACAGAGCGGCATGGACATGAGCTACGAAGAAATGGTTGCCAAGTATGGCGAGGACAACGCCAAATTCCTCTACGAACAACTAGGCGACCGTACCCGAAACTACGGTCAGCTGACATTCATCGAGATGGGAATCGAGCCGGACGACAGCTTTGAACAACATACCCGCGATGAAGCGAGAGAAAAGGGCTGGGAATTCGAGAAAATGCAGGGCGATCTTTCGCTGATCCAGCGGTTTGTCGATGGGCAGTGGGACGACGCAGAGTTCCTCGTTGTTCCGCCCGGCGGCCGCGTCGTCTCCAGCTACGACGAAACAATCATCACGCTGGAAAAGGATCCCAGCTGAACGACATCCATTCGAAATGAAGAGACATCTGCCGTGACGATGATCTTCCATCGCTCACGGAATAAAGACTGTCCTGGGAACCTGGCTGGTCAGACTTGGTACTGTGGGATCTTCATCAGTTCGCCGTCTTTCAGGGCCGATTGGTGAGCCACGATGCCGGATACTGTCATGTTTAGCGCCTGGGCGATATCCACAAGCGGCTTGCGGTCTTCGAGGATCGCTGTGACAAACTCGTTCATCAGCTGGCCGTGCGAGCCACCGTGACCACCGGCCTTCACGCCGGGGGGAAGCGGCGGGCGTTTGACATTCGGCAGTTTTTTCTCCAGCCCTTGGTATTGGCCGTAGAACGTGCCCCTCTGACCGCGAATCCGCCCCTTTTCTCCGCTGTCGCCCGGTGTGTCCCAACTGACACCCATTCGCGACATGCCACCTTCGCTTGTGCGGAACAGTGCGATCTCTGTACCAAAGGGGTTCTTGTAGCGGTTATTCTCCGGCTGCAATAGTTCCTTCACACTCGGTATTCCCATGCATGAAACTTCGGTGAAGCTGCCGCCGGTGACGCCCGTGTAGTAGGCGTTGGAGTGCGTCGGGTACCACTGTGGCGGCAGGCCTTTCCGCCAGCCCTTGTACGAATCAATCTGTTCGACAGAGTAGTGATAGTATTCCCCCTCGGAGTAAACGAGCTTGCCGAACCCACCCGCGTTGTAGATCTGCCGCATCGCGTGGAGATCTTCGTGGTAATACGACGTTTCGAACATCATGTATTTACGCTTGGACGACTTAACCGTTTCGAACAACTCCTCGGCGTCGGCAAGCGATTCGAAAGCCGCTGGCACTGCGCAAGCGACGTGCTTTCCGTGTCTTAGCACTTCGATGCAGTGCCGCGCGTGACTCGGGGCATCGGTGGCACAGAAGACCGCCTCGATTCTGTCGTCCTTGACCAGTTCTTCCAACGATGGATACGTCTTTTTGCAACGACAGACTTTGGCCAGATTGGCGCACCGGTCGGGAAACAGATCGCTGACGGCCACGATTTCAACGTTCGGGTGGTCCTGGAAGCTGAACGCAGCACCGAAACGGCACACACCGTATCCCACGATACCCACACGGATCTTGCGGTCAGAGACGGGCTTCCATCCTTTCGAGGCGTTCGGATCGGTGGGCGCTTCCTCGAAGCCCTGGATCGGCTTCTTCTTCTTCTTCTGCTGCTGTGCCGACGCCGACCCTTCCAGTCCCAGAGCAGCAGCTCCAGCACCAACAGCCTGCAAGAAAGAACGTCGTGACGTGGAATCGCTCATGATAGGTACTCCTTAAGAGTTGTTGGTGTGTTGCACCGTGTCCTTTTTAACCGTGCGCCCCTTTTAACCGTGTCCCTCTTACTACTCAGGTATCGGCAGCAGAATCGCGGCGTCCTCATCGAACGACGCTTCATTCGGTTTGCCGTCAATCCGGAATTGGATTTTCAACTGCTTGGGCGATCCCGGGGCAGGGTCGCCGCGGAAACTCTCGCTGTAACTGGGTGACTGCAAGACGATCAGAGGATATCCTCGCGCACTTCGGCGCAGAATTGCGGTCACGTTCTTCAACCTCGATCCGGCGCCGTACTCGGCTTTGGTGATCTGAAGCTTGACCGGTGCAAGCCCGAGTCGAGCCATGAACGCCTGGTCGACGGCAACATCCGTCTTCTCGGCGATCGCCAGTGCTGCCGTTGCAGCGTCGCCTTTCAGCGAAGGCTCCTTCGACGTGGTGATTGCAAGATCGAGCATCTCGGCACTTGGATAGCGTGCCAGCACGGCCAGCACCAGCTTCTTTTCGGCCGTGCGGGTAGCCACTGCCAATGCCGTGCGACACATGGCGAGGCGCTGCGCATCGGGCATCGAAAACTGGCGGGCCAGGCGAATGTAGCCCCGCATACCTCGGATGCCAAACTTGCCGCCTCCTTCGTCTTTGGCCAGGTCCAACAGCACAGGTGCCGCACTGGTATCAAGCCACTGACCAAGCGCTCGCGTGGCGTAGTCCTTGCGCGTGGCATCGCTTCCGCCGACGGCATTGCTCACGGTTGCCAGTGCTTGATCGCCACCGACGATCCGCAACTCGTCCATAACAAAATCGACTGTCTCCTCTGAGGCGTCGTCAAGATAAGTTGCCAGTTTCGATGCCGTTGCATCGCGATCCGTCATTCGATAGCACGCAGCGTGTACCGCCTTGCGGGCGGCGCCGCGAAGCTGGGCGGAATCATGGCCGAGCAGTTCGCCAAGCACGCCGATGTCATTCAGTGAAACGGTCTCGCCCAACGCGGCGACTACTTCAAGTTGCTTCGGCCCTTCGAGCAACGGCAGCAGCTGGGGTACGGCCGTAGAGATTCTTCGCTGGCCGATCGTTCTGATGGCCATGGCCTGGCGGGCTTCGTCGTTCAACAGGCCAAGCACAGCGGAATCGACGTCATCGCCCTTCAACACAGCGAGCGTTTTCTGAGCCACCGCCGAAACATCTTCGGACTTGTCCAGTGCGGCGTCGACCAGCAATTCTACATGATCGGCGTTGCCCAACGGCGCCAGAGCCGCCAGTGCGGCGATGCGGACCGCTTTGTCATCCGACTTGACCGCTTTGACCACAGGGGGAAGACCGGCAGGGTTTCCAAGATCGCCCAGCAACGTCACGAGCAGCGCTGATCGCGACGGCGATGCACGTTTCATTGCATCGAGCGCCGCCGTCGTTGCCAGGGACGACGGCTTCAAAAGCCGAGCGGTGCGAAGACCCGCATCAAACTCGTCTTGATCGTCCGAGGCCAATACCGCCGCCAACATGCCCAAGCCGTT
>NYXM01000088.1 GCA_002685655.1 Planctomycetaceae bacterium | reverse complement strand
TGACAATTTGGACGACGAGTTGCGGGAACGACACGATTAGCGCGTACAGTTAGCGCGATCGACACTGCGGATTGGACTTACGCAGCGCGACAAAGCGTCACGATCGGTAGATGGCGTCGCCCTTGAAACTGTTCGACATTCAGTGTGAACCGATCACCGGGTTCGCCAGCGGCAAGAGTCCGTGGCCTTGCACACGGCGTGGGCGCGGGGCTCGATTCTCGGCTGTTGATTGGTCGGTCGGCGGCCTAAATAGACTTCGTTTGGCGTCCAACCATCACAAAAGCGGCAACTTTTTGAACCCGATCTGGCCATAGAGATGGTGGCCAGGCGCAGCGGTTCTCGTGACTCAAGCCAGCTTTATGCCGTGTTCCAACGCGAGCTGGGAATCAGCCCCGGTTAGTTCCGAAAAACGTATGCGGTGAGTTGCACATCTTGCTTGCCAAATTCAATCTTTGTTTTCTGTTTCCACAAGGGCCTTTGCGAACGCATCTTTGCCACCAACGATGGGCAGGATGATGGACGTTGCGTCTAAGTCGATGGTTAGTTTAGTACCAGGCGTTGGACGAAGCGTAAAATCGCGATCACTCGAAAGAATCATCAGGCCAATCATCTGGCCCTTCGCGATGACCTGATCATCGGGCTGAAGATCGAACGTCATTTCGTAGAACCGGCCTGGTTCCAACGGCTCACCCTCTGTGAGCGAACGGTAGTTTTGCGGATCGGCCCAGCCGCGTGTAATAATGTTGTCCGTGATTTTCGCTTTGTTCCCTTCGGTCCAAGGGAGAGATACCATCCACACCGACAGGTTGGCTGCAGGTTTGTTACTGGCCAGCTTGATGGCAATGGTTGATGTACCGGAGATATGAACCGACTTCGTCAACGTCGAGGTGACGTACATCAACCGATGATCTGTCCATTCCGCGCGGGCGAGTGACGCCCCGCTGAATGAAAAGTTGTCAACAAGCGTTTCCGTTCCCTGACGCGGTCTCGGAGTGATTTGCAGCTTTCCCTGTTCGGGCGCGCCCGCTTCGAGATAGAACTTGACGGGCGAGGCGGCTGGATTCGGATAGTCGTCATAGGGAGTCGGCTTGTCTCGTGCATCATTCTCGCGAACGATCCAAGCACGCGGGTCTTTCTCGACATCATTTTCGATGCCGTGCAGATAGCGGGTGAACCAACGATTCATCATCTTCATCGGCGGAGGCCCACCATGCCCTCCTTGATGGAAGTACGCCTGAGTTGGAACGTTCTTTGTTTTGAGTGCTTCATAAATACGAACGCTGTGTTCGGGAACGACGTTCCAATCGTTGAACGCATGTGCCATCAACACGGCAGCTTTCAGTGGCTTCAGGTCATTCAGGTAATCGCGACCCGCCCAGAAGGCGTTGTAGTCCCCACTCTCACGATCGAACCCTGCCGCCATTTCCTTGTCGCGAACGTTGGCGTCGCAGTAGTCACGTTTCGGTTCGCTGCCGCTATGGATATAGTCGTACAGATAGTCGATGTCCTCGCCCAGGAATCCAAACGGATGTCGGATCAAGCCATTCGATCGGTAGTAGTGGTAGTACGACGTGTTGGGAGCGACCGGAATGATTGCTTCGAGGCCTGCGACTCCCGTCGTTGCTGCTGCCAGCGGAATCGTACCATTGTAGGAGGTACCCGTCATGCCGACTTTGCCAGTACACCAATCGGCAACGACTTGCTTATCGTCGTCGGATGTCATGAAACCGTGTGCTCGACCACAGAGCCAATCAACAACTGCTTTGGGCGCGAGCGATTCGTTGTCGCCGCCCACAGTTGGACAACCTTGTGAAAGTCCCGTCCCCGGCGAAGAAGAATGAACGACAATGTATCCGCGTGAGACCCAATCTTTGAGATGTGATTTTGAGATGATCGGACGCATCCCTTTGCGCTGGATCGCGGGGACATGTTCGCGTTCCGGAGGCTTAGCCCCGAGTTCGTGCCGCGGATCCCAAAAAAACTCCCGTCCTTTTACACCGGTTCCCGCAAAATACGGACTTGAGATATAAATTACAGGCAACTTCAGCCCCTCGCTCTCTGTTTGCCGAGGGCGTGTGACGCTGACATGCATGCGATCCAGCTTGCCATCACCATCGGAATCAAACTCCGTTTCGACCCACAGATCATGACGAATCCAATAATCGGGGTCTTGAAACGCTTTCACAACCTGAGCTTCCCCGTCTTTGAACACCGGAGCGGCGGGCTCCGCACCAGTTGCTTGCACGCAGGTAGCGATGGCGAACGCCACAATGCCGAGGGGGACGAATGTCGAATTATCGAAGCGAAGGCGAAGCATCATGAGTCTTTCCTTGAAGCAAATGGGGCGTTTAACGTGTGGATGTAATGGTCCAGCGATTTTTCAGGTGAACAGAATTGGACCAATCTCGTCAGTTTGATGAACTTTTGTCCAGTGCAAAACTCGGTGGACCACTACGGCCGCGCCTGGCAAGCGACAAGCTTTCGCTCGAGATCACAACGTCCAACCGGGACGGTATTCTCGTCTTAGCAGCGCGTTGGCCTCCGGAGCGTTGGTAACCCGGAAGTTGGCGGCGTCCCATTCGAGTCGGGCGCCGCTACGGTAGGCGACGCTGCTGAGCATGAGCGCCTCGGAGATGGGGCCGGAATAGCCGAAGTGGCAGCTCGTCGGGCTCCCCGTTTTGCATGCGGCGATCCACTCGGCACGATGGCCGACTTCTGCAGATCGTCGCGAAGAGGGGTGAGCCTTGTAGGCAGCGACCCACTGAGCACGACGACCGATTTCTACTCCTATCGACGAGGGGATACTGGGCTCGGGCGGCTCGAAGTCCGCAAACTTCTTCACAGGCCAGAGCATCGACTGCGCGTAGTTTACCAGCAGCATTCCTTTGGTGCCCACGAAGACGCCCCAGGCCCAGTCGGGGAACGCGTTTTCCGCGAAGACCGGCGCCGGCTTACTGCCGTGCGTCCAAGTGAGCGTGACCGGCGGCATCTCTCCGCGGGCAGGGAACTGGTAGCGGACGTGAAGCTGTCCGGGTGTCGTCTCAGGATGAGGCGCAGGCCCCTCGGCCTCGACCGAGAGCGGATAGCGAAGATTCAGCGCCCAGAAGGCCAAGGTGAGATAGTGGCAGCCCATGTTGCCGAAATTGCCGCTGCCAAAATCCCACCAGCGCTGCCAATTGCCGCCGCTACCTCGGTCGTAGGTGGGATGATACGGGCGGCTGGGCGCAGGCCCCAGGAAAAGATCCCAGTGAAGCCTTTCGGGGACGGGCGGCGTTTGCGTCGGGCGATCGCTCGTGCCGCCGCCTGCGCGGAGCCAGATATGGCATTCCTGGACCGTGCCGATGGACCCGGCGCGGATCAACTCGACGACGCGGCGGTAGTTGTCCGAGGCGTGCATCTGGGTCCCCAATTGCGTGGCCACCCGCTGTTGGGCCGCCACCTTGGCAAGCGTGCGTGCCTCGAAAACCGAATTTGATCCCGGCTTCTCGCTGTAAACGTGCTTGCCGCGCCGCATTGCCGCCACACTGGCTGGAGCGTGGTTGTGGTCGGGAGTGCTCACCACCACGGCGTCGATCTGGCGGTCGAGCTTGTCGAGCATCTTTCTGTAGTCATGGAATTTCTTCGCCTGCCCATAGCGGGCGAGGGCCTCTCCCGGCGGATTGCGACGCCCCGGAGCCGAAGTCGCCTTCGACCGCTCGTCGACGTCGCAGAGAGCCACGATGTTCTCGCCGTCCATCTCCGGCCGCGAAGCCGGTTTGATTCTCATGCCAGATAGAAATTCTACATTCTCCCCCGCGATGTGTGCGAGGTTCCAAGCCCCCATGCCGCCGGCGCCGATAATGGCCACATTGAGCTTCTCGTTGGCATGGTAGCCCCAGACCGAACGGCTGTCGCTGAGGATCACCAACCCCGCTGCGGCGCCGCTCGCCGTGTGGAGAAAACGTCGGCGGTTCCACTGGTTCGTCATCGTCGCTTCTCCTTCAGTAACTGTCCATTGCGTGACAATTGATGTTGGATATTCGGTGATTGTGGGAGATCCATTATGAAGGCGTCATGGATCTCGATCAACTCAAGGATGACGCTGTCGGCCGCCCAACCGCGGCTGTAGGCCATTGAGAACTATGCAAGCGAAATGACGTACAACATGGCCGACTTGACATGAGTCAGCCACAACTTGGGCAGCGAAATTCGAGGCGATTCGGGCATCGTGAGTTCTCGCAATTAGGTTCTACGAGATTCACGATAACTCAAGATTGCAAAAGACGTTGCAGCTGGATCGATGCTGCGCAAAATCGGTGGGCCAGCACACCGTCGCGGCAGTCCACTTTGTTTTTTCTTTGTTCTCCGCGGAAGCACAACAACGATTGCCGCGACGCGGATTCGGCGTTACTCTATGCTCATGCCTGAGCTAACACGCCGCCACCTATTGAAGTCTGCCTTCTTGTCCACCGGATTCATGGCGGCCACTCGTGGTCGAGCCCAAGCCGCGCCAGCTAGCCAATTCGAGGTCGACGATCAACGACCGTTTCGCGGCCAGACGAGACGCCTCAAGATCACGAATCGCGGACATTATGTGACGTCGCTCATCTTCTCGGTCGATTATCCCACGCACTTCCGACTGAAGCCGGAGTTTCATCCGGTTCTCACACCGGCCGGATACCCGGTCACCGATTCGCACCAATACTGTTTCATCCACCACCAATCGATTATGTGCGGCCACGGTCGTGTTCGCGCGGAGGACGGGCGGGTCATCGACTTCTATCGCAAGCTTAACTTCCCGGAAAGCGATCGGTCCGACAAGTGGCACACCCCCAAGCGCAATCTCTACCACCTCGGCCCGTCGGGCATTCAGGAGATCACGAAGGCAAAGTGGACCACCGCCGAGAGCGTCCGGATCGATCTCGAACTCACCTGGCGCACCCGCGAACAGAATTCCGCCAAGGGCGACCCCATCCTCAGAGAGAAGCGCCGGTACGAGCTCACTCAATCCGGTCCCCACACCATAATCGATCACTTCTCCGAGCTCATCCCGGTGAAAGGGACTGCCGTGCTCGAAGCCGATCGCCATTCATTCTGCGGGGTGCGCGTGCACGACCTGATCGACGTCGAAGACGGCGGCACCATGCGCGACTCCGAAGGCCGCGTGAATCCCAATGGCAATTACTGGGACAAAGACGGTGATCGCAAGGCGCCACGCTGGGTCGACTGCACCGGCCGCATCGGTGAAGCCACCGTCGGCATCACTCTGATGGGGCATCCCGACAACCTCCGCAACCAATGCTATGTGCAGGAATGGGGTTTGATGGAGGTGTCACCCGTTCTGGGCGAGGACGCCGAATTCAATTTCGGGAACCCCTTTCGCTTCGCCGCCCGATACGTCGCCCACGATGGCGAAATTCAATTCGAGACAGCTGACGAGCTCTTCAGTTCGTTTGGCAATCTCCCCCTTCGGATCTAATTCCACCCCCGGGTGTCGTCGCTTCAAAATGTCTTTTCCCAGGCCGCAAACACTTCCGTCAATTCCTTTACCCGATCTGGTTGTTGCTTCGCGAGGTTGTTTTCCTCACCGACATCCTCGGCCAGGTTGAACAACTGCCACGGCTCGTTCGGTCGCTCGCGGACAATCTTCCAGTCGCCTTTGCGCAGAGCGGCGTGGTTTCGGAAGATGAAGAAGAAGGACTCGTGGTCGGACTTCGCGCCGGAGGTCAACAGCGGCAACGGATCCTTGCCGTCGAAGGCGATATTGGACGGGAGCTTTGCGCCGGAGAGCTTCGCGCAGGCCGGCATGATGTCGGGAGACCAAAACGGTTCATCGACGACCGATCCCGCCTTGATCTTACCCGGCCAACGGGCCATCGCCGCCACGCGGATGCCGCCTTCCCAACACGTCACGCCACCGTGCCGCAACGGATCGTTGATGCCGATATCCAGACCTTTGCGGCCGAGACGGAAACCACCGTTGTCGGACATGAAGAATAGGAAAGTGTTATCCGCCGCGCCAGATTCTTCGAGCGCGTCAAGCACCCGACCGATCGCGCGGTCCAAGGCTGTCACCACCGCACCGTAACGCTTCAGCGGATCGGATTCGTCCGGTGAAAGACCATACTCACGAAACGCCCAATCCGGCGCCTGCCATTCGTTCTTTTGTCCGGGTTTCTTATTCTTTGCACTCGGAAAGTGCGGCGCATTGAAGGACAGATAACAGAACCACGGATCGCCGGACTTGCTCTGCCGTAGCATGTACTCAATCGCGGCGTCAGCAAAGAGATCCGTCGCGTATTCCCCCTGCCGATGCAGTTCCGTGGTACCCTGATACAGGTCATGCTTCCCGCCGTAGATGTGGCTGTAGTAATCGATGTTGCCCGAGGCGTGACCGATGAATTCGTCAAAGCCGCGCTCAGTCGGACGCGAGCCCTCTGCAAAACCGATGTTCCACTTTCCGAAGCAGCCGGTAACGTACGGCGTCGGAGCCTGCTTGAGCAGTTGCGGAATGAGCAGCTCCTTCGGGTTCAGACCCACGCCGTAGTTCCCCTTCAACCCCGGCAACTGATTCACGAGCTTGTGCCGCTGTGGAATCCGTCCGGTCAGCAGGCACGCGCGCGAAACGGTGCAGGTCGAGGACGCCGTGTAGAAGCTTGTCAGCCGCGCACTTTCCTTCGCCAGCCGATCGAGCCGCGGCGTCTTGATGAACGACTTCGGGTTGTAACTCCGCAGGTCGCCATAACCGAGATTGTCGCAGGTTACGATCAGGATGTTGGGCGGATTGGCGACCGCCGCCTCAACCAGGGCGAACAGAACAATCAGAAAAAGAATGCAGAATCTCATAGCGATAAAACCGTTGTCGAGGGCAACCAGAACTGAGTACCTATCCTGAAACCGTGTTTTCGATGCAAATCTCCGCGTACAGCGCAAGCGTCCGCGTGATTCTGGGATAGGGCCTTGGTTAGGAAATCGGTGAAATGATGCCATCCCAGCGTGCGCGATCTTTGTGATGCAGTGTAGTGGTCCAGCGATCTTTCAGGTGAACAGAATTGCACTAATCTGGGCGATGTTGATGAACTGTTGTCCAGCGCAAAACTCGCTGGACCTCCACACCAGCGATGCAGCCATCGGGCTTTCAGAGATACTGTCCTCATTTGATTACCTCGCTACCGGTTGCGCGATGTGGAGGACCGCATGTCCCTCGAAAGGCGCGGTGAACTGCCGACGAGCGCCTCCGGTTGTCTTGCCGGACTCGATCGGCTTCCCTTTTGTCGGATCGAACCACTCGACGGTCAACTGGCCTTTCGCGGCAGACAGGTCGAACGTCACTTTGTCGCCATCAGGAACGTACACGAAGTATTCGCGGCCTGGATCGGCCAGACAGTACTTTGTCGAAGTAAGATCGCCGCGAGGAGTCATCGCGGCCAAGTTCATGCGCTTGGCAAATTGCAGGGTGTAGCCCATGGCACGGCGGATCGGTTCCCATCGTGGATCGAATCGTTTGGCCAACACTGCGCCGTCATACGGGTCCATGAAAATCGGGTTCAGTCCGCGCGCAAAGCTCTTCCAGACCCAAGCCTCGTTGCCGCCGATTCCCCAGAGATGATCGCTGTCGGAGATGATGACCTTGGTTCCGTCGGCTGGGGGCGGGTTGTCGCGATAGCCGCCTTCGTGGTTGGGCGAAACCCAATCGGCCGGGCTGTCCAGCAGCGTCTTGTTCCTGCCGCCGCGATATTGGAATGTCATGCCGACCGGATGCTGTCTCGGCTTGGTTTTCTCGTAGGCTTTGATGAAACGAATCATGTGGTATTGCCATTTGGTCGACGGCGGGTGGTTCTCGTTTGAAATCTCGTACAACACGTTTTCGAGGTCATTAACGGTGTCGACGACTTTCTTGATGTACGCTTCCTGGATGCGCGTGATCGCGGGTTTGGCAAGCGCATGGATCTCCAGCCCCTTGCCGTCCTTATTCAGATCGCCATTGATGTCGCTGATGTTGTTTGCGGCGTTGAGCGGATGCCCGGTCCATGCTCCGGGTGAAAACTGCACGCCCCAGCCCTCGAATAACATCACCGACACGTAGATGCCGCGCTTGCCGGCCGCGATGACGCGCGATCGCAGACGTTGAAAATACTCTGGGTTGAACTCTGTCAGAACGAACTTGGGCTTGCCGTCGAGTGCCTTGTCCGGCCCGGTTCGCATCCACGGAATCGGAGCGACGATGTGGGGATTCTTCTTACCCCAGCGACCATTGGCCGACGTGTCCCACGTGGTGTGTTCCCAGGCCCACAGCCGAATGAAGTTGTGCCCGTACTTTTCGAGAAAGTCGAGATAGGCGTCGAAATCGAACTTCGGCGGTGGATCGCCCGGCCCCATGTCGACCAGATTGTTCCAGACATGCGAACCAGTGAGATAGATGGCTCGCCCGCTGCCGTCGGTGAAGTAGCGCCGGTTGTCGGGATGCACTCTTAACGGTCCGGCTGCGCGGCCGTCCGCTGTGTCAGCCCTCGCGACTACGCGGTCTGAGTTCACAAGCGGCAACCACATTGTCGCCGCTGTGGCAGATGCTGACTTAACAAAAAACTCGCGTCGTTTCATTGTTCTGTGTCCTTGACGTGCTGCTGTACTTTCAACATTGCCGGGGCCTGTCTCAACTCATGCGCTCCTTTGGCAGAAGCATAGCTTACCTCTTCACGATCGCGGCAACCCAGCCGCCCTTGTACGGTGCGGACATGGTTACGACGCGACCGCCCTCAATCGTCTTCTTCATCTGGCGGTAGCCTCCGGCAGCCGACGTTCGAATCGGCACGCCCATGGAGACGCTGATCCAGGTCACATCGAACGAGCCTGGGGCGGCGGACAGATCCAGCCCAACGGATCCACCGTTGGTGAAGTATAGCGCGTAGCGTTCGCCAGGTTTCACCGCCAAGTAGGCCTCGTTGCTTTCGCGTTCGGAAAGCAAGCTCATCTGTGGCGTGATGTCCCAGAACTTGATCTCACTCTCGAAAAGGCGCGCTGCCTTGATGCTTGCTTTGGCGAAGTCGTTGAGCCCGTTGCCAGAGTCCGGACGGTGGAAGCGGGCGCTCGCCGAGCCACCTAGGATGTTTCGCCAAACTCGCTCGACCCCGTCCTCAGGCCCGCCCGTCCCAAAGCTCTTGTAACCGCTGCCGTAGATCTTAGTGTGATTGCTGGGGCGCGGATGCTTGTTGACTTGCCGCAAAAGCCACTGCAACGCGCCCCAATGTGCCTCATCGTAGTTCCGGCTGTTCACCTGTGAGATGTCGGCAAACATGTAGTGCTCGGCGTCGTTGAAGATGATCGGCGTGTGTTCTGCTTTGTCGCCCCGGAACGCATCGTCGAACATGTCGGTCGTGCACACAGTCACACCTTTTTCGGCGGCCTTGGCCTTGATAAACCGAATCCAGTACTGGCCCCATTGGGCCGGCGTGGAAGTCTCGTTGTTCATGCAGTAGAGAACATGCCCCTCGTCCAGGCTGTAGGACAGCATCTTGGCGACGAACGCCTCCTGGTACGTCCGAATGAGATCGAGCTTTTTACTGTATCGCGGCATGGCAGGGACGCTGTGAAAGAACGGATGCTGGTCTTGCGAGGGATGGCGAGTGTAACGATCGGCAAAGCTCGACTGTTCGGCGGCGTAGTTGACGTTGTTCGCGGGGCGCCACGGACTAATCTCCCAGTAGTTCAAGTCGCGTGCATCGGTGTAGTCAAAGCGGTCCCAGACTTCGATCTGCACGAAGATTTCCCTCTCGGCGGTCCACTTCAGCATGTTCTGGAAGCGCTTCCAATATTCCTCGTTCCACTGATCGAGATCGAACTTCCCATCCGCCAGCCGCTTGTGCGGTTTCAGATCGAGCCCCTCGCGCTGACTCATCGTACACCGCACATAGTTGGCCCCAACCTCCTGCATCTCATCGAGATGCTGCTTGAGATCATCAAGCAAAAAGATATGGTCCGTCTTGCTTCCACCCAGCAACATCACGGGCTCACCTTTGTACTGCCAGTAGCGCGGATTCTTCGAGTAAGGTTGGACGCGTTCGGCATTCTTGTCCTGGGCCGACAACTGCGGTACGCGGGACGTATTCAAGACGATTGCTATGGCTGCGATCAAGAAAAGTACGCGAGCGGAGAGTCGATTCATGGTGTGCTCCCTCCAGTTGTTCAATCTACCATCTCGATCGGTTTCTTCTGGGGGCATTACGCGCTCGGCGTGTTGCCATTGCTTCTTGTAACCTAAAAATGCGGAGTTGAGTCGACTCATTTCATCTCTTAATCGGACTAATATATGTCTTTGTCACTCCGATACTTTGCGGCGATGCCACGATCGCCCTCTGGCAAACGGGCACCTGGCGCATCCGCGGCTGTTGCCGAACCCACGACTAACAAACAAATGACGATTGATGCAAACTTGAGAGTATTCATCTGTCGCTCTTGACCCGACCGTATCTTCGCGCGTAACTGTAAGCAAGTGACCATTATACTGCTGCTTTGTGTGCAGTCACCTTGATCTGAGCAGTGAGCTGAGAGAATATGGACATGGCGATTGCCAATTAACCGGCCTGTCTGAAAGGCATCAGATGTTTCTTGCACGGCTCGTCCCGCATTCCGTATTCGTTGGGTTGGCGACTTTGATTTTCGTACCGTCCACTCGTGCCGCGACGTTGCAAGTTGGGCCGGGGAAGCGGTTTGCTGGGATCGAACAGGCGTATGCAGACGCGAAGCCAAGCGACGTGATCTTGGTGCATCCGCTCAAGGACGGACGCGCATACGAGCGAGTGGCGGTGCAGGTGCGAAAATCGCGGTTGACCTTTCGAGCGGCAGGTCTCGAAAGCGGCGCGCGAGTGAAGATTGACGGTAGGGGCTACAACTATTCCGGCAGTGGCCGCGTGCCTCGTGCGATCTTTCAATTCAACGCCGATGCCGACGGCTGCGTGTTGGAAGGGTTCGAATTGACCGGCGCGTCGAACAACAACTCGAACGGCGCGGGTGTGCGCATTAATCAAGCCAGTCAGGTAACCGTCCGATACTGCGAAATCCATCACAATGATATGGGCATCATGTCCAATGGCGATGGGTCACTGAAATCCGCCATGAACCAGGTGATCGAACATTGCGTGATCCACCACAACGGCAACGAGCGACACGCCGGCTACAACCACAATCTTTATCTCGGCGGCACGAGCGTCACGCTGCGTTTTTGCGATTTGCACTCGCCGCTCACGGGACAGAACGTCAAAAGCCGCGCGCACTACAACCACGTCGAGTACAGTTACATCCACCACTCGGCCAACCGCGAGTTCGATCTGGTCCACGCCCGCGAAACGGCCTACTCAGACAGTCACGCTGTGCTATTGGGCAACATCATTGTCAAGGACACGCTATGTCGCGGCAACAAAGGCGTCATCCACTTCGGTGCCGAAGGTGACGGCCAGCATGATGGCACTTTATATCTCGTGCAAAACACCATCGTGACACCGTTCATCACTCCCGTGATCGACCTGTCCGCGTCAAAAGCCAAAGCGAAACTCTACGGCAATCTCATCCACGGCACAGACCGCCGACAGAGCAATCAAGTGCTCGCGTCCGCGCGCAACGGAGCGTCGCTGGCCGGTCTGAGTGCAACAAACAACTGGATCGCCGACACGTTTTCCAATTCGCTCAAGAGTCAAACGTTTCGAGAACAAAACCGAATTGCCAAATCGCCCGCGGGCTTGTTTGCCAATCCGCGTGAGCACGACTTTCACTTAACTCGATCAGCGCCAATCGCGGGCGCCGACGCGTCGGCAAAGATACCGCTGAAGATCCCCAACGCGCTAGGCGTCAAAGGCGGCACCGTTCCGTTCACTTGGCAGTACAAACATCCGGCGGACAAGCAATTGCGCAAAACCGAAAACGAACGCGACTTCGGTGCATTGGAGTTTGTGAATTGACGCAACTCGGGAGCGCGGTTTTAATCTTGAAAGCCTCTCGCAGGCCGCTCTCGTTCGATGCGCGCTTTGAAATCGCCGAGCCAATTCCAATAGACGCGCCGGCCTAGGTCCACTTCTGTCACGAAAACCTCTCCCCACTCCGCACCGTTCTTCACAAGCAGGGCACCTTCCGGATCCCATACGCCCGAGACCATCGCCTTGCGAGATATGTCGGAGTAGGTGCTGCTGACCAGGTAGATTTGATTCTCGATCGCGCGTGCCTTGGCCAGGGCCGGATTGCCACCCCAGATGGGCATCGCGATCACTTCCGCGCCGCCAGCACTCAGCCCTCGCGCGACTTCGGGGAAGTGGACGTCCCAGCAGATCATCATGCCAAGTTTGCCGAAGCGAGTGTCGAACACTGGATATCGTTCGCCAGGCGTCACGCCGGCCTCGATCTCTTCCCGCGGCAGGCAGACTTTTCGGTACTTGCCAACAAGTTCGCCGTCAGAGCCCAACAAAGCGGCTGTGTTGTAGACGATTGATCCGTCCCGTTCCGTCAGTCCAGCGACGATGTACAGGTCGTGCTTCTTGGCAAGTGTCCCGAAATATCTTGTCGAGGGACCAGGAATTGGCTCGGCACAATCCGCCATCGAACGGCTGGAACGGTAATACGTCAGCGACTCCGGTAAACAAATCAAGTCGGCCTTTTGCTGTGCGGCCTCGGCGATCAGCAGTGCAAACTGCCGACACTTTTCTTCGTTCGTCCTTCCTTTGTCCGGCCGAAAGTGAATGGTCGCCAGTCGCACGACTCGCGGTTGCGGCGGTTCGACCTCGTCCAATTGCACTCGGCTCCACCTGACGGAACCCGTTGTCCACCGCAAGTGAAGTTCAACCTTTGCTTGAGTTGCGTCCTGTGGAACAAGATACGTGTCGACGACAAGCGTTCCACCTCGATCAGTCTTTCCGCGGTCGAGTGGGTACTCAGGACGGGCCAGGTCGTCTTCACCTCGGACGAGTTTTCCTTTGCTGTCCTGCCACGTGATTTTGACGACCGCACTGCGCCGTGGCGATCGGACATTCTTGGTCAGGCGAAGCGCGGAGAATCGATAATATTTGTCGCCCACAACGGGCATCGTCGCCACCCACGCTCCATCAATCGCGTCTCGATCACCTGCCGAAATCGTTAACACCAGCGATTCATCTCGATGGTCCGAACCTTTCTCGAACTCAAACGAGAAGTCAGGAAGTAATTCATCCCGTGGTGCGAACTTCGTCCAGCCTGCCGGTGAATCGGCGATTGCAGATCCGCCAATAGACAAGAGAATCAGAATGAACGCGAATAGTCGGGTTTTCATGGTGCGTCTCCCATGACAATAGGTGTAACAGGATCATTCTAGCCAACGGACTTGTAGTAGCGACCGCATCGCCTGGGGACTAGTGCGGGCTCCAAAGTGTACCGGCATGCCGTATTCGTGTTGGTACTGCTCCGTCCGGCGCCGATCAAAATGAGCGTGGTCAAAAAGCATTTGGTTTGAGCGGGACCAAAGTCTTGGCAACTTCGGCTACAGCAATTGGCAATCATGTGCTCAATTCCATCCGTTCTTCAAGATCGATTCAAACGATGCGGCTTTCGATTCGCCTTGATTGTCGTAGCCGGGAAATGGCCCGCGTCCGACCATATGGTATTTCCGCGCAACGCCCGCACCGAATGCCAGGTTGCGGATTTTCAAGTCGCGAATCTTGTCTTCGATGCGTACGCCGACTTTGGCGTCGAAGATGGCACAGTTGTTGACGGTCACCCGTGCATCGCCTCGACCGGTTGGACCGCGCAAACGAAAACAGATTTCGTTGTCACGGAACAAACAGTTTTCGACGGTCGCCTGGACGTTTTCTTTGAGATTGATGGCCGCCATGTTGCTTACCTGGGCGGGCTGATTCCAGCCATACATCAAGCAATTGCGCATCGCGAGTTCGCAGCGCGGGCCTTTCGGCGGCGTCTTCGAATCGAATGCATTCTCGCCGGGCCGCTCGCCTTTCTTGAAGCCGGCTGCATTGGCTGGAAGCGGCCCCGTCCAAAACGTGCAGTTTTCGATCTGCACCTTCCCCGTGGATTTGCGATCAGGATCGAATTGCACGCAATCGCCCGACACATAGAAAATCTCGCAATTGCGAATGGTCACGTTGAACCAGCGTCCGGTGATTCCGTGTGCGTCGTGCTGCCGGTCGAACGTCGAGTTCAGCAGGTGATGGATCTTGCAGTCTTCAATCGTCACGTTCTTTCCGAAAACACCGACACCATTGCCGGTGGCGTTGCGAATCTCGCAATGGCGAAGCGTGACGTTGTCGGCGGTGATCTTGACGCGGTTGCCGCCGGCCCACTCGCTGTCGACCAGGTAATTCTCGTAAACGCCCGGCTTGGTGATCTGCAAGCGATTGACGCGCCTGGCATTCTCACCACAGCCAACTTCACCACGGACACCGACTGTGTTTTCCGCGCGAGCGTGCCAGGAAAAAAGACACAGGAAAGATAGTGCGTAGGCCGGTGCAAGCTTGCGTACTTCCGGCATGGATTCTAACCAGGCGAGAGTTCTCATCATTAAATCTCCCAAGTTGGACATTTTACTCGCCGACAACGAAGAACACCAACCTTCGTCGCAGCCGACTCGCAACTCGTCTAGAATGCAAACACAAGCACCGACGTACTGAGTTGGAGCCCCGGCTTTAGCCCAGCTTCGCAGCCTGAACGCTGTACTCCAACAATACCATGGACACGAGATCATGAAACTTGAACAACATTTGTCTTTCGCTTGTGTCTTGTTTCTTACAACACAACTGTTTGCCGCCGAGCCGCGAGCGTTTCCGACGGCGGAAGGTTTTGGCGCGCAGTCACGTGGTGGACGTGGCGGGAAGGTTGTCTTCGTAACTAATCTCAATGATTTTGGCCCGGGCAGCCTGCGCGCTGCCGTCGCGATGAAGGAACCGCGAATTGTGATTTTTCGCGTGGCTGGCATCGTTGAATTGAAATCGTCACTTACCGTTCGAGAACCGTTCGTTACAATTGCGGGGCAATCCGCGCCGGGCGATGGGATCTGTTTGAAAAACTATGGCTTCAGTGTCGCGACGCATGACGTTGTTGTGCGCCACATGCGGTTTCGCCCTGGTGATGAGCTTGGCCCGGAATATAAGAAGCGTGGAAAGGGGTTCTCACCCGACGCGGTAAGCATCAACAGTCCAAGTCACAATGTGATCTTCGACCACTGCTCGGCAAGCTGGTCCATCGACGAATGCCTTTCCGTCTCTGGCGCGGGTATCACCAACGTGACCGTCCAATGGTGCATCATCAGCGAATCGCTGGACGATAGTTTTCATGAAAAAGGACCGCACGGATACGGCTCTCTCCTTCGCACGAACGGCAAGGTGAGTTTTCACCACAACATCTACGCCCATCGTCGCTCGCGAAGTCCACGGCCAGGAACGTACGGCGACGGCAGCATCCTGCTCGATTTCCGAAACAACGTCATCTACGACTCGACCGGCTATTCGGCGGCCGACCCGGTTCGAATGAATTACGTCGGCAACTACATTCGACGACCGCGCGGCGCGGTGTTCAGAATCGGCGGCGAAGCCACTCGCATCTATGCCAAAGACAACTACCTCGATGGCAAGAAGGAGCAACCCGACGACAACTGGAGACTGATCTCTGGTGCGAAACCAGGTAACAAGCAAGTGGAACCATTTCCGTTCGCCAAAGTCAAATCTCAATCCGCCCAAGCCGCATTTGAATCTACGTTGTTCGAAGCCGGCGCGACTTTACCAAAACGCGACGCGGTCGATGCGCGCGTCATCCGGCAGATTCAGTCGAGCAAAGGGAATCTGATCGACTCGCAAGACCAAGTAGGCGGATGGCCGAGATTCTCACAGGCCGAGGCCACCCGCGATTCCGACAATGACGGAATGCCTGACTCTTGGGAACGGAAGTACAAGTTAAATCCCAACGCGCCGGACGGCAATAAAGACACGGATCGAGACGGATTCACAGACATCGAAGAATTCCTCAATCGCGCGGATCCCAAGAGTCAGAACGAGAGCTAACGGGCCAATCGATCCCAATTCAATTTCCGCGTCGCGCCGCCCACGCCACCGCGCGAATGACGAGTGATCCCAGGCCTTTGGTCTGTTCAGGGTGTGCTGTAGTGGTCCAGCGATTCTTCAGGTGAACAGAATTGCACTAATCTGGGTGATATTGATGAACTTTTGTCCAGCGCAAAACTCGCTGGACCACCACACCGGTCAAATCTGTGTCTTCGGCTGCCGCGCAAGAACCCCTGGCCCACTACAGCTTCATCGTGGATGCCACTGCTATCCGAGAGCCTTTTCATTCTTCACTTGGCCCGTCACCCACTTCGGCAGTGGCAGGTGGTAGGACCGCTGCCCGCCGAATCCCTTGATGTCCAGCCTTTCGCCGATCGTGATTTCGGCAAAGCTGCATTTCCAGTGAGTTGCTGCCATCGTGATGTAGTGGGTGCCGTCGTACACGGTCCAGCGGTTGCGGTGCTTGTGGCCGAAGAAACAGGCCAGCACCCGGCCGTCTTCAGCGAACAACTTGCGGATCTCCCAACCGTTGTCGATGTACGAATGCTGCTTGCCGACCGCCACGAATGGAGTGTCGCCGCCCTGGCCGGAACCGCCAACTGGCGTGTGGTGCAGTTCCTCATGGCAGAAGACGATCTTCGGCTTCTGTCGATTCTTGGCTAGGTCTTCCGCCAGCCACTCCTTTTGCGTGGCATCGATCCAGTAGCCGCCGACCAACCCATCTTTGCCGCGCGGCGGCGATGATTTGTCTGCGGGGTTATTGCCGTCGAGCACGATGAAATGAAAGTCGCCAACATCGAACGAGTAGTACCGGTGTTTGGTGCCCGTGACATCGAGGAACTCTTGCTTTGTGATGTCCTCGCCAGCGTGCCCCCGGCCGATCAAGTCGTCGGGCATGATCTTCTCGTCGCCGCCCTTCAGCCATCCCACGTCGTGATTTCCCATGATGTGGTAACGCGGACATTTCAACTGGTCGAACACCCCGACGTGGTGATTCAACGCTTCGAGCTGACCGTCGTGCATTTCCCGCGTCGTCTGGCCTTCGGAGATTTGGCAACCGAAGTCACCCAGATCGACGGCGAAGTCCGGTTGGAATTGCTGCATCTGGTCGACGAACTGCTTGAAGTTCGCTTCGTGGCCGGGAGACCGGCGTCCCAACAGATGAGGATCGGCATCCAGGCCGAACCGGAGCGGCGTTCGTTTTGTGGCCGCATTGATTGACGTTGAGATTCCAAGGGCAGCCAGCCCAGTGGTGCCTTGTTTAAGGAAGTCACGTCGAGTTCCGTGTTGGTCGGCAAGCTGTGAAGAAGTCATTTGGAGGCAGTCCTTGTCTGGTCCGCGCGTTCATTTGGGAACGGGCTTATTGTATCGTCAATTCGAAGTGCTCGCATCGGAACGTCACTCGATCCAAAACGAATACAAGCTTGCACTCTTCAACTCGAAGTGAATCCGCATGTGGTTTCCTGGTTGCAGCTCGAGTTGCGTTGCCGTCTTCCAACGAACGGGAACACGCACGCTGCCTTCGGTAATAGGCATCGAATCATCGGTCGAGTAACCATCAATCGGCTGCTGCCCACGCGAGAGCATGCTGACCTTGATGTATCCACCTTCATGCACAGCGGCATTTACGAACAATCTTCTTCCCGTGAAGTACAACGGTCGTGTGAGCACCGCTGCTGGCTTCTCGCCGGCATCGAGTGAAACAAATCCGTCCCGGCAAAGCTTCGCCAGCCCCAGGTCGTAGCGTCGCGGCTCGTCGCGGCGCAACTTGCCACTACGATAGTAAATCCAAAGTTCGTCGCCGACCGCAATCGGCTCCCAAAGCGGGTCGTGATAGTCCGTGTCCCACTGGCGCTCACCTCCCAGTGGGATGATTTCTTCGCGGTTACCAACTCGGTACCAGTTCCGTCCGTCGCGACTGGCGGTCAGTTCTACCGTCGTCTGCTTGTAGCCCTTTGTCCGTTCGGTATGCATGACCCGCAAATAGCTCAGCCACATACTTGCATAGCAGAAGCTGTTTTGGGCATAGATTTGCGTGTCTCCATCGTCCAACGAGTCGGGGAAGACAGTCATTCTCGGCCGCGTCCAGTGGATCAAGTCGTCGCTTTCCATGATTCCACGGCAGCGTATTTTTCCCGGCAAGACAAACTTGACGTCGCCGATGTACTTGCCCAGATGCCGGTCCCATCGGAACAGGCTGGTGTCGCCGATTCCGGTCTGAGGAATCGTGTAACCGTTAAGGCTGATGGCAATCGGCTCTTCGGTTTCGCGCGTCCAGCGAATGCCGTCGGGGGACGTGTAGAGGAAGTAGCCTTCGCGCGGGACGTACTTCGGTTCATGCCAGACGACGCCCTTGTAACGCCGCTGCGGATCTGGTTCCTTGTGGTCAATGTGCAGACCCCACAGGTTGCCCGCCGGGATGATGATGTTGTTTGCCTTGCTGCCGTTGAACTCGTGAAGCCCTAACTCAGGTCTCTCCCAAGTAATCCCGTCGTCCGACTCAGCATACAACGCGGGAAACCGAACGCTCGTCCCGCTGGGCAGGTTGTAAGTGACCCGTCCCGCGTACCACATTCGAAACTTGCCGGACTGTTCATCGCGCATCACGATTGCGAACACCGGTCCCGCTCCATCGGCCGGAGAATGGCCGGTCATGATCGGATTGTCCTCGAACTTCGTCGCCTGATGGACCGTCCGCTTGATGTTCTTGACCGAAGCGAGCAGATAATCGTCGATAAACAGTTGGTGCGACGAGTCGATTTTCAGCGGCCAATCACTCATGTCGACCGGAAACAGGAGCTTCTCGTTGGCGAGTACGCCAAGTGCTTTTGGAAAGAGGCTCTCGTCCGTTGCGGTTCCCGCTGCCCGCTTGTCTTCTGCCAATGACACACCGGCCAGCGTCGTGAACAGTCCAGCCGCCAGAAGGGCACACAAAAAAAAAGTGATCTGGCTGCGATGCTGAGTCATCTCAGGCGGCCCTCGCTGTTAGTCATACGATTGCAGATAGTGATTGTGCCGGGTCGTCGGTTCGAACGAAAACAGCTTCGCATTCTGCAAGTAGAAACGCAGTTTGGTGGGCCGTGTAGTGGTCCAGCCGCGCGCTGTTGACGCCGGCACTCCGTGCTGAGTTGCAAGTTGGATGTCACGTGTGGTTTGCACGAGCTCTCGAAGGCGCTGGTCATAGGTGCGTTGATTGCAAGTCATTGTGGACATGCCACGATTTTCGCGTGCCGCCTCATCTTTCGAAAGAGGTCAAGGCACCGACCGAAGCCGTGGTGTTGAGAACTCGTGCCGAAAAGCCCAGAATGTCGTGAGAAACAGCATGGATGAGTTTTTGGATATTACGAGCACGGCGTCCCATTGCCACTGCGTCGGAGCAATCGAGCTGTATACCGGAGCATTGGGTCCGATTGTCGCGCGCCGCTCGCGAGCGAACAAGACCGGGCTGGAGACGGTCACAATGCCGTGCAGGTGCTTCCCAACGAAGCACCGCGTGTCGAGCGAAACTCTTGCACGGGAAGCCGCATTAGCTCCAGCGCACCCGAAGTTGCACTCTGTTCAGTCGGCTTGCGCGGTTGTTGCCACGCACGGCAACGTTAACGTCATTGTTTCCATGTCGCACCGATGTCACCGGGACGGGGTACTCGCGCAATTTGTCCTTGCCTAATTCTCCTGCACGGAGGTCTTTGCCGTTGAGCTTTACGGTCAAGGCCACGTCGGCCGGTTCGCAGGCCAGCTGGAGCAGACATGTCGCTTTCTTGCCGCCGGAGGCACTCGCGAGATTCTCCCCGACCAGCAGCGGAATGGTCTTAGCTGCCGCCGAGATTGAAGTCGGCAGCGGCGGGTCGGCGGTCATGCGCTGCATGAGCACCGAGTTGTCGCTGAAGTAATCCTGGCAAAAGACTTTGTCCAGCCCGACCAGCGTTCGCGGGTCGCCTAAGTGGTTCAGATCGGCGTACATCATCTTCGCCGAGACCTTCTTCAAGTCAACCGGCACGAAGGGATTGAAAAGGTACACGCCATCAGCCCCCAGATGCCACCAGTTGCTGGCGATCCCGCGCATCGGTTCGACACTGCCGAAATGCGAGACCAGCGAGCAGTTGAAACACGGGTATGCGGGGATTTCCTGCTTCTTCGCCAAGTCGCGGTATTCGGTCCACGCCGTCCAGAACGGGGCGTAACCACCACCGACGATCAGCACGTCCAGCAGGTGCTCCTTGATCCATGTCGGACCGTCCAGTCCCATGCGGACCGATTTTTCGGGCGTGTCGGCAAGCCGGGCGATCAGCAGGATGGGCCGGCCGGACCTACGGCCAATCTCGTCGAGACGGCGGCGAATGCGGCGGATGAACTCCGTCATCACCGGAAGGTTCTTCGCCTCTTGGCCCTGCTTGAAGTATGCCGGGTGACGGAAGAAGTCCAGCTCCAGAGCATCCGGTACGTACTTCGCGCAGACTTTCGAGAGGTAAGCGAACTTGTGCTCGCGGACTTCGGGGAAAGCGTAATCGAGCGCCGACCACGTCCAGAATCGCAGATCGCTCTTCGGATACCTGCCTTTCGCTCCGTCCGGCTCGATCAGCATACGACGGTTGTTGAGCTTGAAGGGATATTTGACCGTGCCGAAGGCATCGTGGATGTCGTTCATCCGCACCGAGATGACCGCTTCCTTGTCGGCGCGCCGAGCGGCTTCGAGCATGGTCGTGTTTGAATCCTTGATCCCTGCCGGCTGTGGCAATCCCCAGGGCGGATCCTGGCCGTCGCCGATGCACCAGAAGTAGCTGTCGACCTGCGTGTCGAGCGTCGCATTGAACCGCCGCTGCAAGAGTTCCGCATCGTCTTTCGGAGGCGGGCCGTAGTAGCCTTTGTAGCGCGCGTCCCCATCATCGTTGTAGATGATCCGCCGCCGGCGATGGGCGCTTTTCAGCTGCCGCTTACGCCAATCGGCATCGCTCAATCCAGCCGCCGAGCTGCGCATCAAGGTTCCGCTTCCCAGGGCCAGTGCACCCGCTGTTAGAAATCGTCTGCGGTTGAGCGCCATCGCGTGTTCCTCCTCAATCTCAAGGGGGTTGTGACTTAGGGCCTATTCCCGTCGGACCGGTTGGAAACCCGCCCTACGGACTTTTCGTGCGCCAATGTCCGGTACTTTCCCTGTAGGCCGATTCGATCGAGGTCGATCGGCCGGAACCCGAGCTTGAACGCGGGAGACTCGGGCCGCAAGCGGTAATCGCCGCCGGCAGCGTCGACGAACAACGGGTCGGCGATCAGGGAATGCTTGTCGAAACCGAGGTTTCTCCAATCGCCGAAGGTTCCGCCCTCGATACCACGGACACGCATGTTCTGCCCGGTCTTAAGAAAGTACAGGTTGTCGTCGCACTGGGCAATGGTCTGTTTCGCGCTCGGGCGTGCGGCAAGCAGCGCGGCGTCGGGATTCGAGTAGTAGACGATGTTGCGCACGAAGCGGTTCCCGCGGGCGCCGGGCCCCATTCGCAAATCAACTTGGTTGCCGCTGCTGCCGATGAAAATGTTGTTTTCGACGCGATTGTTTTGGGGCGAACCGACCGGCATCGAGACACCGCCCAGCACCGTCGAGACGACGACATTGCCATACACGTTGATGTCCATCCCCGAGTTGTCGAAGTAGATACCCCACGTGTAGTAGGGCGACCAGATTCTGCCGCCGGCGCGCAGGCGGTCTCCTTCGCCTTTTGGTGAGCGTTTTTCAGAATAGGCTCCGCAGCCGATGCAGTCGCGGATGAAGTTGAAACGGATGATGTTCCCCCCCCCGAGGTCCGCGTCGTTATGCAGCACGAACCAGCGGTTGGTCATGATCCCACCGGTATCGGCAATCTCCAGTCCGAGTGTATGCATCTCGTTGTACTCGACGATGAATTGCCCGAACCCGTCTTGCATGGTCATGCCCTTGTCGGACATGTGGTGAATCAGATTGTGCGAGATCACATTCTCGACGCTGTTAATTCCGTAGAGCTGCACTCCGCCGCAGTTCTTCTTCATCATGCCGCAATGGTGGATGTGATTGTTCGAGATCACGTTGCGGACGAGCTTGGGATACCGCTTTGCGTTGCGGTGAAGCAGGGCTTTGTCGGCCCAGGTGTGCGTGTTGCCCGGCTGCCGACTGGCCAGCGAAATGCCCGCTCCACCGACCTGCGTGATCTGGTTGCCGATGATCTGGTTTCGCGCGTTGGCATTCTGCAGCCGCACAGCGTCACCGCCGAGATTGTAGAAGCGGTTCTCGAGGACGCGGCAATCCGTCGAGTGTTCCAGGTGGACTGCCGCTCCGTCTGGCGAAGGAGAGTGATGCGACTCGTGCTGATGGTCCGGAAAAGGCGACAGTGTTTCAGTGAAGGTCAATCCGGAAATTGTGACGTGTCGCACCGGCTTGTCTGGCCGGCCGCGTAATTCGATCAACTCGTCCGCTACCGGCGCCGTGACCTCCCCCGGTTGCACGGTTCCGCCGGGCGGCCAAAAGTAGAGTGTTCCCGTTTCGGCATCGAGGCACCATTCGCCCGGACGATCGAGTTCTTCGAGCGCATT
Organism: Planctomycetaceae bacterium; assembly: GCA_002685655.1. The sequence goes on along the minus strand of NYXM01000088.1, from coordinate 8,738 downwards.
TTCCACGTAGAACCGGTTGCCGGACATGAGCGGCATGAAGTCGAAGTGCACGGGCCGGGTCAGAGTGACGGTACGCTTCTCAGAGTCGGCTCGTTCAATGGGGATGATGTCGTTGACCCAGCAGTACCAAGGGAAGACGTTGATTTCCACTTGTTGGGGCTTCGCCCATTGACGGGGGGCTTGGCCGGGGGCAAAGCGAAACTCGACCGGTTGTTTCTCGCCTGCGGGCAACGTGGCTTCGATGAAGGCCCACCCGCCATAGAGCGGATCTCGCGGATCCCGGTTGGGCCACCGTGATCGAATCTGCCTCCGGTCGTCGAAGAACAGTTGCCGGAATTTCCACCGGCCTCCGGCCGCTTCCGGCAGCCGGGCCTGCAAAATTTGCCCTCGGTACGGTTTCCAGCCAACGATCCGTCTTCCGCCGCTGAGCACGGCTTTGTGTCCGGGATAGACTGTGTAGGTAATTGGTCGATCCGCGGTGCCGGAATCCTGGCCGTCCAAGACGAACGGCTCGCTCAGAAAGTAGGTTCCGTGCAACAGCATCACGGTTACCGGACCCTCGAGTGTCCCTTGAGATTTCAACTCTCTTATCGCGTCTCGCGCGCGTCTGAGCGTCTGGAACGGTCCATCGCTGCGATCGGAATTCGCAGCCGGCAGTGTTCCCGACCACGTGTCGCGACCGGCAGTGGAGACGTAGAAATACTCCCCGTGCTGAGACGTTGGACTGCTTTGGGCCGCTTCGATTGCTTGCAGAGTGACCGGCGTCAGTGCTTTCAGCACCAAGCCAAATAGCAAGGCCCAATGAACGCTCGGATGCGAACTCATGGGGCGATCTCCAGCGGCTGTCCAAACACCCTTGCGCCATTCTGCGAAGAAGCTGAAGCAGCGGGCGAGCGGGAGCCTCAGCCTCCTGATCTACAGTTCTTCGTTTCCGCGACTTTCGTGCGGCCGGCGGTTCTCATCAATCGTGGTCGCGATAGCGTCCTTGGGGGGCACGTCTCGAAGTCAGCAGACGCGTCCAGTAGAGTCGTGGCGAATCGGCGTGTCAATCGTTGCTTCCGATTTCGGCTCGGCGATTCCCGGTTGCCAAATTCTCCAAAACGGTTTGTTTCCAAACGTCAAAACGGCTTGGCACAGGGTTTGACTATCGTCCGCACAAAGTTGATACTGCCAAGTCCAACCTGGTGTAGCGAGGTCCACGCTTTCTCGAGGTTCCTTGTGTTGGAAGAACGACGTCAGAGACCCGCAGCCACCGTCACCGGTCTCGATCTGTGGTTGTTCCCAAACAGGACGAGTGATCCTGGCTGGGTGATCATCGAGTTGAAGACCGATGCGAGTGTGAGTGGCTGGGGAGAAATTGCCGCAGGAAAAAATGTCCTCGCGACTTTGCGGTCGCTGGAAGTCGTCAGGCCGCATCTAGTGGGTCTGAATGCGATCGCGGTGGAGCCGATGCGGGCGCGTCTTCTTGGATTACGCAAGCAAGGCGTCGTGACTGTTGCCGCCCCCGTCGGTGCCGCCATCAACATGGCGATGGCTGACATCCTTGGCAAGCTGTCAGAGGCGCCGACGTATGAATTGCTTGGCGGTCCAACCCGGAATAAGGCCCGTGTGCTCGCCCCGCTTGCTGGGAAGACCGAGACGGATTTGACCGCTTCTCTTCACCGCTGCCGTCAGGCCGGTTTTCGGGCCATCTCGGTGCCGCTGCTCGTTCCCAGCGGATCGAGCCGTGGGAGAAAGTTCTACCACGGCGTGCGGAAACTACTTGAGCGGATGCGGGAAGCGGCTGGTGAGGACGTCGACTTCGTGTTGGATTGCGGCGGACAGCTCACACCGGCCGAAGCCGTGGGGATCGCGCGGGAAATCGAACCCTTGCATGTGTTATGGATGGACGAACCGACCCGGCGCGTTCAGCACGGTTCACTCCGCAGAATCTCAGCCGAAACCGTCACGCCACTTGGTCTGGGGCGTGAGATTGTCGATAACTCTGAGTTCCAGGATCTGTTGCGAGAGGATGCCGTCGACGTCTTGCGACCTGACATCGGCCGTCTGGGGATCACTCAGGTTCGCAAAGCAGCTGCATTGGCCGAAACGTACTATGTGGCTGTCGCGCCGCGGTGTACGGGCGGACCGATCGCGACAGCGGCGGCGATGCACGTAGCCGCATCGATTCCAAATTTCTTTCTGCTCGAGATGCCCTTCCCGACGAAGCTGCAAGATCGCGAGAATCGGCGTCTGGTAGGTGGCGAGGATCTGGAAAAAGTGGTGGATGGTTTCCTTCCATTGCCAAAGGGACCCGGCCTCGGAATCAACGTGAGCCGAGACGTGCTCAAGCATTACGAATGAGGTGAAACAATGGACCGGCGACAGTTCGTAACAGGTTCAGTTCTGGCTGGACTGGCCGGTGTCATGACCACTGAGCGACAGACAGGGCGAGCCGACTGTTGTGCAGGAGGCTCCGACGCAATTGCACAACCCCAACCCAAGGGCACGAAGGCGCGTCTGAAGATCACCGGTCTAAAAGCGATCGGTGTCACCATCGATCCGCGAAGTGATCGCCCGTATGTCTTCATCAAAATCGAGACCGATGCCGGAGTTGTCGGATGGGGGGAAGCGACTCTCGAAGGCAAAGCGGGCGCAGTCATCGCCACCATCAACGACCTGCGCGAGTTTCTCATCGGGCGCGATCCGATGCCGGTCGAACATCACTGGCAATCGATCTACGTCCATTCGTTCTATCGCGCCGGCCCGATTCTCGGTTCCGCCCTGTCGGGCATCGACCAGGCCTTGTGGGACATCCGCGGGAAAGTGCTCGGCCAGCCTGTGTATCGGCTGCTGGGCGGACCGATCGACTCCCGCGGCGTACGCGGCTACTACCACGCCCGCGCCGGTACCAGAGAGGAGCTGGCCCGACTGCGTGAGAACGCCGAAGAACTCGGGGTCACGGCGTTTAAAAGCGGCATCCCCGGCACGTACGAGTGGATCGAAACGCATCGAACCATTCAGCGCGCGATCGAGTCGATCACTCGATTGCGGGAGGGACTCGGTGACGAGATCGACATCGGCATCGACTTTCACGCCAAGTGCAGCCCCAGCGTGGCGACCATTATTTGCAAGGAAGTCGAGCCGCTCAACCTGATGTTTGTCGAGGAGCCCTGCCCGCCGGAGAATGTCAAAGCGATGGCCCGCGTTGCGCGGCGCACGAAGACACCTATCGCGACGGGCGAGCGGCTGGTCACGTCGTTCGGTTGTCGCGAACTGATCGAACAGAGCGTGGCCGACATCATCCAGGTCGATATCAACCACGTCGGCGGAATCAGCCCGCTCTGGAAAGTGGGGGCCATTGCTGAAGCGAGCGGAATCCTGATGGCCCCACACGCGTGTGAGGGACCGATCGGAGGGATCGCCACGCTCCACGTTGACGCTGCCATGCCGAACTTCCTTGTGCAAGAGGTGTGCAGCGGCATCGAGCCGGCGCGCAAGGAGCAGATCTGGGAGGAATGGCTCGGTTTTCCGGCCATGCGAATGACGGACGGTTACTTTCCACTGCCGGAGAAACCGGGATTGGGCATCGAACTGAGTGAAGCCTCGTTGAAAAAATACCCCTTTCGGGGAACACGGCTCATGCCTCGCGTCTACCACGAAGACGGGTCCGTGGCTGAGTGGTAGGCCGCCAGCACGCTGGTTTACAACAGGGCAGCTCGCAAACAGCGAGGCGGTGAAGTGGTGTGGTGGTCCAGCGAGTTTTGCGCTGGACAAAAGTTCATCAACATCGCCCATATTAGTGCAATTCTGTTCGCCTGAAAATCGCTGGACCACTGCACCACTACAGTGTCATAAAGAATCGCTGGACCACTACACCTGGTGACTTCATCCATTGCTGAAAAAAACACGATTGTTCATCAAGTCGGTGTTGGACTTCCCGGCGGGCCCCGCGGTGAACAGAATGCCTGGACGAGACGTGACTTGATTGTGGCCCGTGGGGCGTTCGATGGACGGCAGCCAGTGCGATGTGTTGGTGTCGAACTGGCTGATCGGTCGAAACTGAATGCGGCTGTCGCCATCCAATGTGAACGCGACGACTTCGTTGGTCGGGTCGCCCCAGATCTTCTCCTTCTGCTCGCCAGTTTGTAGTTGTGCCACGCCGTGGAGTCGCCCGGCCTCATCAAAAGATAGGCCGCCCGCCATGATCAGATTGAACGAATTCCACTCGGCCGGCAGATGATCGTTCAGGCGGGTTCGTTTCCATTGGCCCGATCCGCCGGGCGTCGCGAGCCAGGTCCTGCCCTTCTGCTTGGCGGTGATGCTGTAGATCAACTGCGGCTTGCCGGCGCGCGACACGGCCAAACAACCCGCTCGCAGAGTTTGCTTGAAGTCCTCGCCGCCTTGGACAAGAACCTCGATGTTGTCCGGTGTAATCGGACCCTTGATGATTGAACCGTTGGATCGCTTCCACGTGCGGCCAAAGTCGTCGCTCTTCATGTAAGCCACGGTCTGCAATCGGCCGTAGCTGTTCTTGTCTGACTTTTCATGAAACCGGCAACAGAGATGGATGGTGCGGTGATCTGGCCCCCAGGCGAGCGACTCCTGAAAATGGGAGTAGCCTTTGTGGCGTGAGTGCATGATCGGGCCGACGCAATTCCAATCGCGGCCTGGTTTCTTCTCCCATAACTCGACCGTCCAGGGCTGATCGTGGAAACTTCGACGAGCCGTAAAGTAGAGCGTATTGTCCTGGCCACAGATCATCGTGGGGTAGGTTAGCCGTTCGCCGAACAGAACTTCGTCTTCCCACGCGGAAGCATCGTTTGGCCGCATGGATCGTCGGTAGCGAAACGGATCGTGATGTGTGAAGTATGCGATGTGCAGATAGCCTTCCGAGTCAATCGTCAATGCCGGTCCGCCATGATTGTCTTTGGCCGCGCCAACAGCGTAGGCCGGCGACCACTGGCCCGACTTACGGTCGAGCGTGGCGACGCGAACTCGGAAACCCTCTGGTGGCGAGTCGAGCCACGCTACATGCGTCTTCCCGCGGGACGTGACGATGCGGTTGGCTTCGGCATATCCTGTGGCGCGGCCGCAGCCCTGTGTCGAGAGCAAATGCGGAGCCTTGTACGTCACCGCTTCGCCGAGCACTGGAGACGTGATCACACTCGCGGACGCTCCGATTACACCAGCAAGTAAATCACGTCGACTGATCGTGAACATTTCAGGCTTATCCACTGTGGACCTCCCGTCTCACGTGAAGTTGGGTATGGTAGCAGCCGCACCTTACTTCTTTGATACATCGCTCCGAAGCAACGTTTTCATCGCGTCCGTCAGCACGCCTTCAACTGCCGGCGCAACTCGTGAAACGATGCCGGTTTCGTAGCCACCCTGACTGTAAGCAATCTCAGTGCCGATATAACCGGGGGTGTGCTGGTCCACCGATTTTTGCGCTGGACAAAAGTACATCAAACTCTCGAGGTTAGTGCAACTTTGTTCACCCGAAAAACCGCTGGACCACTACACCGCGACCAGGAATGTTGGATTCCGAAGATTTGCTGAGACGCCTCAGAAGACGGCGTCGCTCCGGCATGAGTGTCGAGAGCATAGGCACCTTCTTTGGTATAATCTTGCGGTGCTCTTATCAGACGGCCCAGGAGAACAACGATGAAGGTCGCGCCTGTTTTCCAATTCGTGTTGTCCGTTTTCATCGTCGTGAACGTCAGCACACCGGCGGCGAATTCCGCTCCACTGCCTGGACGCGAACCGGTGGTGAAAGGCTTTCGGGCCTACGCCGGAAATTGGCAAGTCGTTGAGGGAGTCTTGCGGGCGGGGGCCGGCTCTGGGCCGAAACTGATTAGTCAGCAGCCGGAATTCGCAACCGGTGAGGTCGGAGTGGAAATGCTCTTGCCAGACGCCAGCGAAGGCAACGCGGGATTGATTGTCAAGGTCGGCGAAGCGGGGGTCGGCGCCGACCGGTTTCGTGGCTACGAGGTCTCGCTGGACGCCCGTGGGCAATTCCTCCGTCTGGGGCGCCATCGACAGAATTACGAACACATCAAGGACGTGCCATGTCGTGTGCCGGTGGGAAAGTGGTTCCCGCTGGTCGTGCAGATGACCGATAGCACGCTCACGGTTGTTGTCGACGGGAAGACTGTGCAGACGTACAAGGACCAGGACCACCCGCTCCGATCTGGCACGGTCGGTTTCCGTCCTTGGCAGCGCGAGGCGCTTTTTCGCAACTTCTGGACCAAGATCGATGGCCGGACCAAGAAGATCCCCTTTGAATCTGGTCGGCCCCATCTTTCCCCCGAAAAAACGCTCTCGACGGCGGCCCTCCCGCCGATCGCTGTGGTGGTTCGCCACCCACTGACGGCGCCGCCGGCCGTCGGCCAGGACCTTTGGGCGGCACAACCTCGTGCGCCGGGTTGCGCAATCCGATTGATCGATCCGCGTCGACCCGACCAGCCGGCGAAGACCATTTTCAGCGACGCTGACGGCTGCATCTACGACATGAATGTCTCCTACGATGCACGAACGCTGTTCTTCTCCTTTCGCGGCAAGGAAGAACAATACTGGCACATCTGGCGAATCAACACCGACGGCAGCGGCTTGAAACAACTTACTGAGGGGCCAAACTACGACGTGAGTCCCTGTCAGCTTCCGTGCGGCGACATCGCGTTCGTCTCCACGCGTCGGTTCGGCTACACGCTTTGCCAGCCTGGACCGTCGTCGAACCTGCACCGCATGACCTCCGACGGCGCCAAGGTCCACTGCGTCAGCATGAACACGCTCTCCGACTTCAGTCCCCAAGTGCTTCCGGACGGTCGCGTGTTGTTCACTCGCTGGGAGTATATCGACCGAGACCTGACTTACCGTCAGAGTCTCTGGACACAGCACCCGGACGGGACCGCATACCAACTGTTTTTTGGCAACACGACTCGCGACGTGGGCACCTTCTGGCAAGCCCGACCGCTCCCAGGACGCAGCGACCAGGTCGTCGCCACGTTTGCCCCGCATCATGGGTTTCCGCACGGGGCGATTGGCCTGATCGATCGCACTCACGGGCCGGAAGGCCCAAAGGAGACGAGCTTCACGTACATCACTCGCGAATTCTCCACGATTGGCGATCAACGTCACGAATGGTCATACCGTGACCCGTTCCCACTGAATGATCGTACGATCGTGTGTTCCCACGGCGATCCCCGTCTGCGGAAGTATCGGATTTACTTGCTCGACCTTGCCGGAAACAAAAGTCTGTTATACGAAGACCCGAAGATGGGGTGCTACTTCCCCTTGCCGTTGCGGCCAACGCCCGTGCCGCCGGTGATCTCGGAGCGTATGGCGGCGGCGACTTCCCCGCCGAAATCCACGGACGATCAGCGTACGGGAACCTTTCTGTTGTTGGACGTTTATCGCGGTTTGGAGCCGGCTGTTCGGCGCGGTCGAGTGAAGTACCTGCGCGTGATGGAACAGGTTCGCAAGACGGAAGAACTTCGCTCGCGTGCCTACGACCAGTCGCCGGTGATGAGTTACGGCACCTACTACGCGAAACGCAGTTGGGGCACCGTGCCGGTCGAGAAAGATGGCTCAGCACATTTTCGGGCGCCGGCTTTGCGAGAGATCTATTTCCAGGCACTCGACGCCGAGGGTCGGGAGCTGCAGCGGATGACCTCCGGCGTGCAGATCATGCCGGACGAGCAAGTCAGTTGCATTGGTTGTCACGAGCCGAGGCAGTCGTCGCCGCCCTCGACGGGACGCACGCCTCTGGCCGCCCTGCGGCCGCCAAGCAAGCTAAAAAAGCCCGCCTGGGGCAAAGACGGAATCGTCGACTTCCCGACGATCGTGCAGCCGGTGCTCGACAAGTACTGCGTGAAGTGTCACAGCGGCGGCAACCCGGACGGCGGTTACGACCTCAGCGGCGACAAGACCCGCTATTTCAGCATGGCGTACGACAACCTGCTGGGCCGCAGCCGCTCGTATCGCCAGCACAACATGGACACCGGCGAGATGCTTCCGTCGGAGGCAGCCAAAGGTGACCCGTTGGTACATTTCTTCTGGTTGCTGAAAACCCCCAGTGCCGTCAATCAACCTTTATGGACGGGAACTCATGCCAGTCGGCTGCCGAACTACTTGGGCGCAGACCACTGTGGCAAACAGATCACGCCCGACGATCGACAGCGGATTTATCTTTGGATTGACGCCAATGTTCCCTACTACGGCACGTATGCCCACGCACGCGCCGATTCTCCGGGCCGGCGCGATTTGTTCACCGACGCGAAGACCGGGCGGCTGTCGACTTGGTTCACCCGCGACTTCTTGGGAGTCTACAACCGGCGCTGCGTCAACTGCCACGGCAAGCTCGAAGGCACGACGGATTGGAACGGTCGCTTCGCCTGGATCAACCTCACCAACCCACACCTGAGCCCCGCGTTGACTGCGCACCTGGCCAAGAAATCGAGTGGTCGGGGGATCGACAAGGCCAGACGCGGCCGAACCCCGCCACAATTCGCCGACACCGCCGACCCGGATTACCGGGCGATGCTCAAGGCCATCGAGACGGGCAAGCAGTTGGCCCTAGAGACCCCCGCGGCCGACATGCGGGGTTTCCAGGGCGCGCGACCGGAACCGTGATCTCTAGCCCGGATTATTCACTAGCCTGCGAGTTTTGAAATTGCGCAATTGCAAACTAGCATTGGCCAACGGCCATCAATCACCGTAGCCTGGGGCATCGCCCCAGGAATCGTAAGCAATTGGTC
>NYXM01000087.1 GCA_002685655.1 Planctomycetaceae bacterium | reverse complement strand
TCGCGAGCCGCGGTCTTTCCCATTGCCTGCAATTCGTGTCACTTTCCTAAACTGAACGGCCAGTTGTGAGGAGCAATCCCTGTTCCGGGAGGGGCTGGTCCTCTGCCCTTTTCCGCTCGGTGATGTCCGTGATGGCGACATAGACGCTCGACCAATTCCGAGAATTTGGATCGACGAACAACCTTAGCATCACGTCTCTTTTTTCGCCTTCCAATGTTAAGAGCTCCGCGTCTGATTCGAATGACACCTTCCCTTCCGCCAAGGCGATCAGTTCTTCCCGCAACACTTCATACGACTCAGCGCAGAAAGCACGCGTCAGCGATTCGGTCAATTCACTTTGGTTCTCGGCCTGGTGGAGTTCACGAGTCGCCAGATTGACATCCAGAATGATGATTCGTTCAGCACATTCGGCCACGACATCTGAGTTGTTTTCGAAGTACTCGCGAAAGTCTGTGACACCTTCCTGCCGAAGACTATCGATGCGCTGCTTCAGGCCAGAGAGATCCTCATGCCACAGGCTGACTGGAGCGTTCTCGAAGAGATGTCGAAGTCGCTTCTCGCTCTCCAATAATTCCGCTGTACGTTCGGCTACAGCTGCTTCGAGATCATCCGCGTAACACTCGAAGTGTGATCGATGTGCCCGTTGCACTTGTCTGACGAGGTAACCTGGATCACTAACTTTTTCTAAGTATGCGAACGCGCCAAGGTTGACAGCGTCTCTGGCCGATTCGAACGCACCATAAGCGGTGTTGATGATCACGCGGACCTTTTTATCCAACTCACGGAACTCTCTAAGAAGCTCCGTGCCCCGCATATCCGGCAACCGCAGTTCGACTACCGCGACGCCGAAATCGTCTCGTTGAATATGCTGCAAGGCCTCGGTCGCGGTCGCGCATCCCGTGACCACGAACCCCTCATTTTCTAGAATCCCCGAGAGAGTCAGCCGCAACGCATCGTTGTCATCAACAACAAGCAGGCGGGAAAACCGAGCGCGTTCTGTTCTACCTCCAGGCCGCGTATTCATCACTCGTTTTCTCGTTCTCGGTTTTCTGGCCGAACACGCTAAGGCAGTCTAACACAAAACGAAGCACTTGAGTCTCCCGTTCGATATCGCCGCCGAGTCGGATCTATAGGGCAGACCCAGTGACATCGGCAGCAGAAAGCATCCCTCCGGAGTCCACGATGCACAGGTAGCCCGCTCAAATGGGTCGTTTGTCTGTTTCCCACGTGGCCGCTGCCGACGCTTCGCTGATGGTGTAGACGCGGATCCTCGCCTTCCAATTCTGCCAATCGCAAACGGGCTCGAATGTTTCGACACAAGACGCGCCAGCCGGTGCAGTCGTGAGATTCATTCGAGCCAGTCCGATTGCCACATGTCCCGCCTGACGTTAGCATGGGCGCTTGCAATGGAGATCGGATCCCGCCAAGGGATCTGGTGCCCGGCACACACGCCGCCGGGGCGTAGCGCAGCCTGGCTAGCGCGCCTGCTTTGGGAGCAGGAGGTCCCCAGTTCGAATCTGGGCGCCCCGACTTGACTTACGACGACTTCTCTTAAGGATGTCACGAAAAGTGTCACCAACGGGAGGTCAAAATGCGAAAACCATTCTATCGACAGAACCGCGATACGTGATCTGTCTGGATCGACGGCAAGCAGCTTCATCAATTCGTACTCTGTGAAAACACCGATGGGAATACGATCTTCCTCGGCGACAATCACGCAGCCCAACCGTCTGCTGCGCATGAGCACAACCGCGTCGCGAATCAGCGCCCCTGGGTCAAGAATAATCGCCTCGCGCAATGCAAGTTGATTTGTTGAATCGGTGAGCAAGTTCTCTTGCAGTCCCACAGCGGGATCCATTCACTGATTCAGGATCGTCGAATGCGCGAACTCTCTTCCTGAGGGTTTTCTTCATCGTCCGTGATTTCAACACTCTGGACAGACAGATAATCCGTTGACGGCAGTTAGAGAATATCTACGTACTATCCATCGCGGGTATGTCAACTCGCAAAAAACCTCGCTAAAGAACTAGCAGAACAAACAATGCCGCCGCGAGCAGCATTACGAGGAGTCCAACTGCGCCCCAGCTTTCCAATAGAGATAAGCGCGAAAAAGGGAGTGTCACGTTTGGAGCGTCAGTCGCCGACCACCACGACGAGACCAGCGATGAACAGTGGGCGAGTGGGTTTAACAAGCGACGGTTCCAAAACATGACAAGCCGGAGCCACATGGCGGCGATCGGAACCACCACATCGCCAGCCGGGAAATAGAGACGCGACAGCCAAGCGCTCAGGCGTTCGTTGCACAACACAAACACCGCGAGTCCGGTACCTGCCGCGATAGGCCAGGTGTTTTTCCACAGAGAGGCTGGTGTGGTCTTGAACCAATATGGGTCCAGCGCACCATGCCAATATAATGCCCAAGTCATCCCCACGACACCTGTGACCAGCAACGACCACGGCAGCCACATGCCGGGACTGAGCTTGTGGTGCTCCTCACGCGGATGAGGCCAAACCAGGAACAGGAAACGTGCCATCAGCAACGTCGTGGCAATCGAACTGATCGGTAGTGAAACCTCGCACAACTCGGCCCACGGCGTCACACCCGAAGTCGTGGCCTGGTTAAGAGCGACCTTGGCTGCGCCACCCAAGGTGAAAGGCGCGCCAGCCAAAGCCAGTGCGGGGAGCATCAGGCCGACACAGACAAGCCATCTCTTCCACGAGGCATCGAACTTGCCGTCTGCAACACCCACGCCCAAGAACAACGCCCCCTTTGAAATGGCGTGGTGCAAAGCGAACACGGCAAGGGCGGCAGAGACCGTTGGCCATGCGGTAGGGCCGGTGAACGCTGAGCCGACCGCAACAACGACCAAGCCCATTTGGCTTACACTGGAGTACGCCAACACCGTCTTGGCGTTGATATGCGTCAGCCCAACAATCACGCCGTAGAACGCGGCCATGAAACCAACGACGATGCACAGCGCGCCCCAGTTGGGCATCACCGCTTCACCAAGCGGCAGAAAACGCATCCAACCAAGCAGACCGGCCTTGATCATCGCTCCACTGAGGACTGCGCTTGCCGGTGTGGGAGCAACCGGGTGCGCCAACGGTAACCAAAAGTGAAGTGGGACGACGCCAAGCTTGATGCCGAAGCCAACAAGTAGCAGCGCGACAATCACGTCTCGTGCCGATGAGAGGGCAATGACAGCGCGCACATCCTCAAACAACAGACTATCGGCTTGCAGCGCTGCCAAGACAAGTCCGGCGAAAAGGAGCACTTCTCCCAGCACGACAAGAATAATGTAGGTTCGGCCGGCTCGCCAGCTCTCGGCGTGTCGGTCGTGCGTGATCAGGCCATACGCCGAGAAGCTCATCATTGCAAAGAAGGCGACGAAGGTGAGTAGGTCGTGGGCGAGAATCAAACCAAAGTTACCGGCCATGGCTACGAGGTAAAACGCGAAGAAACGATGCCGCCCCGCATCATTCCGCAGATACGATCGTGCGTAGACGCCGGCCAGCAGCCATAACAACGAGGTAAATGCCAGGAACAGCTGCCCCGTCACATCGAGCCCGACCCGTGCACCGAGCATCAGCCACGGCAAATCGATCGTTACTTCCGGGCGTACGCCAAACGTCGCACCAAATGCCATCGCGGCGGTCCACGGGGCGATGGAATCCGTCACTTTACGGATAGACGGAAATGCAGAGAGAACCGCGACTACTATCGGCGACAAAACTGCCAGCAAAAACAGTGCTGCGTTCATGGCCCGTACTCCCGCGCGACGATCATTTTGGCCCAATCAAGCGGGCTGAATGGCACATTGGCTAGCAAGCCCACGGCAACGATCAGACATGCCGTCACCAGCGGTGGGCCGAGCAGTGTCGCTCTCGTTTCCAACCGGCCGAAACGATGGTCGGCCGGCCACGGCCCAGTGGGCTCTTTGAACCACGCAGCGTAGACGATCGGCAAGAAGTAAACGGCGTTGAGCAACGAACTGATGATCAGCACCAGGATATACCAGGGCTGGTCGGCCGCGGCGGCTCCGATTGCCAGGTACCATTTGCTAATGAAGCCGGCGGTAGGTGGCACGCCGATCATGCCGAACGCGCCAATGGTAAAGGCCGCCATTGTCCACGGCATCCGTCGACCCACACCGTCTATCTGGCTAACGCGGTGGATCTCCAGAGTCTCAGCCAGATTGCCCGCGCAGAAGAACAAAGTGATTTTCATCAGACCTTGATGCACTAGATGCACGATGCCACCCGTTGTGGCGAGCGGGCCGAGAATGGCCGTGCCAAGAACGATGTAGGACACCTGGCTGACGGTTGAAAAAGCGAGCCGTCGCTTGAGATCATCTTGATAGATCGCGCGAATCGAACCATAAATGATCGATACTGCGGCTACGAGCGCCAGCGGTCCGGTGACGCCAAGTGTCGAGCAGAACTCGACGCCAAAGACATCGTAGACGATTCGCAGGACCCCGAAGGCGCCCGCTTTCACGACGGCGACCGCATGTAACAGGGCACTGACCGGCGCAGGCGCGACCATCGCTGCGGGCAGCCAGCCGTGCAGCGGCACGACCGCAGCCTTCACGCCGACACCCACGATCATGAGCGCAAAGATCACGACCAATGACATGTGGTGTGCAGGATCGACATCGCCGAGAAATCCGCCTTCGGTGAAATCCAGTGAACCTACAATCGACGAAAGCCAAACCACGCCTAGCAGTAGCACGGCACTGCCACAAAGCGTATACGCTAAGTAGATGCGCCCGGCCCGAAGAGACTGTTCCGTTCCGCGGTGTACGACCAACGGGTACGTGGTCAACGTCAGCATCTCGTAAAAAATCAGAAAAGTGAACAGGTTGCCTGCCAAGGCGACTCCCGTGGTCGCGGAAACACAAATGCTGAAGAAGCCGAAGAAGCGGCTGCGGTTGGGCGAGCCCTCCAGATACCCGATGGCGTAGACGGTGGTCAGTAACCAAAGGACCGCCGAAAGCGTAGCGAACAACAACGAGAGTGAATCGGCGTGCAGCTTGAAGTCAATGCCGGACAACAGGGCATAGCGCGTCTCATAAGTGTGCTCTCGTGAGACGCCCCACAGCATCAGCAGCACGAAAACCAGCTTCAGCCCCGCCCCCGCAAGGTTGAGAAATGTTCGCCAGCTGCTTCGTTCTTCCGGCAGGAAGAAGATCGCGATCCCTGGCACTAGCGAGCTGGCCACCACCAACGCCGGCAACCATTGGTCCCAAATCATGGTGCCATCTCCTTGATTCCCGCAGTGCTGAATGGAGAACCAATCTCCAGCAGTTCCAAGGGCCGGCTGGCGAACAGGCCCAGTGCGACTGCGATGAGCGCCAAGGCAAGCGGCGTATATTCCATCACGCGCGGAACCTTGTGGATGTCGCTCGGTGCGGGCTCGCTGGAAAACGCACGGCTCACCACGGGAAAGATGTAGGCCGCCGCCAGCAGTCCACCGCTGAGGATGACCGCGACCATCCACCATTGGCCACCTTCAATCGCCGCTCGGAGCAGCATCCACTTGCCAACAAAACCACCGCTGGGGGGCAGTCCCATCAGGCTTACGCCAGCGAGCCCAAAGGCAAACACGCTCATCGGCACTTGCTGGCCAATGCCGTCCAAGTCGTCGAGATTGTCATGCCCGGCAGAACGCATGATCGCACCGGCCGCGAAAAACATTGCTGCTTTCGCGCAGGCGTGTGACAGGGCGTAGTACACGGCGCCGCGCCAGGCCTGCGAAGCAATCGCGGGTTGCCCAATGAGCGCAAAGGCCAGAAACAAATAGCCGACCTGGGCAACGGTTGAGTAGGCCACCAACATTTTAAGCCGGCGCTGCACCAGCGCTTGGACGGACCCATAGATCACCGCGGCAGCTCCCAAGCCACCGAGCAAGACACCGGCCGCAGACGTGGTGATTTCCGAAAACACGGAGAACCACAATCGCAGTATGAAGTAGAACGACGCTTTGACGACCAAGGCCGAAAGAAGTGAACTCACCGGAGCGGGTGCGTTGCCGTGAGCGGGCGGCAGCCAGAAGTGCAGTGGAAACAGTGCCGTCTTCAGCATCAGGCCCAGAGTCATCAGCGCGATTGCCCACGACGTTGTGAGAGAGGCCTCGACGACACGGGAAAGCGACATACAGTCGACCGTGCCGTATTCGCTGTAAATCAGTGCTACGCCCAGCAGATAAAACAGTGAGCCCACCAATGCCGCGAGGAAGTACCTAAATGCGGCGACGGACGCGGCGCGCTGTCGAGCCAATCCGAGCAGCGCCACGCCGGAGAGCGTCAAAAGTCCAACGTCACGTACAGGTTGAACACGTCACTCGACAGAAACAGCGCGTTCAACGCGCCCCATGCGAAAAGCCACAATGGCCAGAATACTTCCCGCGCATGCTCGGATTCGGTCTGGATCGCCGCACTTTCGCGATGTTCGTTGCCAAAATAGCCGAGCGAATAGAGCGTGATGCCAACACCGACAACGGCGGTCATGAGCAACATGACTACGCTCAGGCCATCCGCGTTAAGTTCGATTCCCAGCGGCGCTCCCCATCCGCCAACGGGATAGCGGATGGGGCCGTTCAGCAAGACTTGGCGAATGAGGCCTGCGAGCGATACTCCGATGCCGCCGGCGGAAACGAATGCAATGAGAGGTCCAGCTCGCCTGCCAACTACGAATGCGGTGAGCGCGCCGATCAACGGCGTCATCACGATCCAGACGATCCACGCGACTGCTCCACTCAACGCGATGTCTCCTTCGCATCTTCCGAAGGATTCGCACCATCTGGTTCGCCATGGATTCGTCGGACCAACGACAGGGCGACGGCCGTTGCGCTGACTGCCACAACAACTCCGGTCAACACCATGGCATGCGGCACGGGATCGCGTGGCGCGGCTGGTGTGCGATAAGCGAGGGCGACAAGCACCAGGAATACGCCGCTACCCATGACGTTCATCGAGAGAACTTTGCGCAGCCGGTTGACATGAACGACAACGGCATAAAAACCGACACCGAACAACGCAATTCCGCATAGTGCGTACAGTGAAGCCGTTGTCATGGTCCTTCTTCCTTTTGTGTCCTCGGCTGGGCACCATCTGACGACGCGATTCTCCCACCGGAAAACAGCGCAGCGAGCACTGCAGCGATGGACAACGTACAAGCCGCTTCAATCGCAAGGATCAGCCATTTCGCCTGACCCGGTGGGTACTGCAAGAGAGCCTCGTGAAACGCCATGACTGCCAGGCCAACGCCGAGAAACACGAACAAGCCGAGCGACAGCAAGATTCGTTCGAGCCAGTCCGGTATTCGCGGCAGCAATTGCGGATCGCAGAGCAGCACAAGCACAAGCAACGATGCCAGCACAGCTCCCGCTTGAAACGCACCACCGGGCGCATGCCCACCCACCCATAACAGATAGCCGGAGACCAGCACAATCAGCGGTGCGATGAGTCTCAGCAGTCCCATCAGCACCGGACCTGGCGGCTCGGTAAGCGATGCATCGGTTTGGCTCCGGTCAGCCGCGACGGATCGCACCGCAAGCGCTGCCAACAACAGCACACCGATTTCAAGCAGTGTGTCGTAGCCTCGAAAATTCAGCAGAACCGAGGTGACTGGATTGCGCGCACCACTCTCGTCGAGTCGGGCAACAACATGGTCACTCAACCCGTTCCACTCCGTTGGCAACGACAGAATCGTCCAGCCGAGCCCGCCGACTAACAAGAGCACCATCAATGCAAAAAACGGCCGTGCGATTCGTCCGGTGACGGTCCTCATGACTTTCCTCCTGAATGCCCATCGTCGTCCGAGTGTTTGGTTTCGTGTGGCGATGAAATGCGGGCCAGTGTCGAGAGCAACAGTGCGCCGGTCAATCCCGCTCCAATTGCGGCCTCGGCCAATGCGATGTCCAGTGCTTCTAGCCTTGCCCACGCCAACGCCATCAGCAGTCCGAACGCAATGAACAAGACGATTGCTTTGAATAGATCGGTCGCGGCGAGCGACATCCAGGCCAGCCAGAACAACGTGACGACGAGCAGTACATCGAAAATCCAAAGAACTGCTGTCATGGTTTCTTCCATGGCTGGATGCCTGCTCGCAACGCGGCCCGAGCCACCAGATGACACGCCGTCGCACTAGCCACCAGGACCAGCACCCACACGAACGCTAACTTCAACACCGTCTGCCATGACGCAGCTTGCAGGGACAGTCCCACCACGAGCAGGCCCAGTCCCAAGTTGTCCGCCTTCGTGACGGCATGCAGACGCGTAAACGAATCAGGAAAGCGAAGCAGTCCCACCGTCCCGGCAATGAAAAACAGGCTCCCACAAATTAAGAAGACCACCGACAATGCCTTAGCCCACATCATGATGAGATTCATCCTTTGCACTCAGTACGAAGCCGCGACGTACGAACGCCACCGTCGCCACGGCTGCCAACAGCGAGAAGACGAGCGCCACATCCATCAGCGAGGGCCGACTGAGCGCTTGCGAAAGCAGCAAGAGCACCCCCGCGCCCGTCGTTCCCACCAGTTGCGCGGCCAACATCCGGTCCGGTGGAGTGGGACCAAGCGCCACGCGCACCAACCCACCGATCAACGTGAGCAAAAGAACGACGGCCAACAACAGTAATAGGGAATTCACGTCTCAGTTCCTTCAGTATTCTCCGAACCAATCAGACATCCGAAGAGCCTTGCGACTGCCACTTCGAGACGTTGAAGCTGCTCGAACACCGGCGAGGTATTGTCGAGCACGTGAACCATGAGCGTGTCGCCGCGAATGTCGGTGCTCAGTGTTCCTGGCAACAGACTGACGATGTTCGCGAAAAAGACGCGAGCCGTTCCTTTGGGCAGCCGCAATGAGTAGTCCAGCATTGCAGGTGTAAGGGGCAACCTCGGACTGAATGCGCGGCCCGCAACATCGACGCCACCTTTCAGCGAGCAATAAGCGAAAAAGGGGACGAAACGCAGGAACGCATTCAACCGCCAGCTCCAAGATGAAGACGCCGACAACCAGAGACTGATGATTGTGGCAAAGAGCACCGTGGGGATGCCAATAGCCCACGAAGCAGGCTCACCTTGGGTCAACACCCACCAGAAGAGAAGTAGCAGTAGAAGGCGTACACCGGCTCTGCGAAGCCAGGCCGTTCGCGATCTGTCGTCTCTTCCGTCGCCAGCGTGATGATAGGAATGCATAAGACGTCAATGTGGAGTGAAATGGGGCTACTGCTACGTCTCGTCCAACGTCACAGGCGAAAAATAACCTGCGGGCTTGATCACCAATATCGAGCACTCGACTCGATCAAGCAACCGCTCGGCTGGATTGCCCATGACAATTACAGGAATGGAGGTGCGAGCGATTGTGCCCATCACGACCAAGTCAATATTCTGTTGCTGCACTAGTCAGCCGTGTTGAGTTGATTAGACTGGTCCGGCTCTGTCTTTGCTCGGACGGTTGACTAACTGGCCGAGTGAAAGTGCAAAATCGTGTCAATGCCTTCCACCATCGGAGGTCTCGGATATGTCTTTACTGCCGAAGCAAACCGTTGTCGTTCCTGTCGATTTTGCCGAAGAATCGGTCAACGCTATCAGCACGGCTTTGGAATTCGTGGAACGTCCCAGCGACATCCATGCCATCCACGTGATGATCCCACCGAACTCAATGGCCCCCGCTGCCCTTTGGAAGGAAGCGCTCGACGAGCCTCACGAAAAGAAGACTCGCCGTTACTTTGACGAATTTCTGCCGAAACACGGCTTTGCTGGTCTGACAGTCGCCGTTCTCGACGGCGATCCAGGTTTGAGGATCTGCGATTACGCGAAAGAAAAAGCCGCGGACTTGATCGTCATCTCTTCACATGGATATCACGGTGTGAAGCGCATGCTGCTGGGATCGACGGCGGAACGAGTTGTCCGCCACGCCGAATGTCCAGTCTTGGTCCTGCGGCGGAGCAAAGCGGAATAACAGTGGAACGAGAGTCAATCGATGCCCTCAAGAGAGATGTTTGCCGAACATGGTCGCGCTCTCGAAAATGACTTCTTAACGCTCGGTGTTTCTCGGATCGCGTGTCGACGGCCGCCAGAATGTCTTTGAATCGTTGTATCGATATCCCGTTCACGATTCCGCTCGCCGTGATCGTGCTGGCGACACGCGGGCACGGGGTGGGCGCATACGAATCCTGTGTACTTCGAAGTAGTCAATTCGATTCCTGGTCCCGTGGCCTCTCGCTACATGGATTCCAATTCACTGGTGTACTCCGAATCGTGCTTTTTGACTGATTCGCACAACGCATCAAGTCAGAGTTTATAGAGTTCGGGCTTGATATCGTGGCCACGCCGATTGTGACCCTCGCCGATTTATTTCACAGCTCGGCGGACTTGCTGATCGCAGGTACGAAACTTGAGTACCATCAACAGCGACGCCATCACGACTTGCTTCTGTCTCTCCATGTCCGTGTTAGCCCGGATTATTCACGAACAGACATGCAAATGACATAAAGCATTCAATGAAAGGGAGTTGCGGTCATCTTGCCTAAAACACCGCGCAAAATCGAATCCACACTAG
>NYXM01000086.1 GCA_002685655.1 Planctomycetaceae bacterium | reverse complement strand
GCTCGGCCCCAGTTCCCGATGGACTTCGATGGCACAACCGATCACGCGACTCGAAAGATCGTCGAACTCCATATCTTCGTGCTCTTCGTGGTCCTCTATTCACGCCGCCGTTTGGTGGAACCAACGGACAAGCAAGAATCCCTGGACAATCCCCTCGTCGAAGCACACCCAAACTAACAACTGGTTTGAAACCGGAAGAAGGGGGCAAATCATTGACAACGCCCAGACCGCAGACCTATATTCAAGGCCCGGTGGGGATTGAATAGCCTTTTAGTGATTTGTCACCATGTGGAATTTCAAAATCGATGTACCGCGCGGGCGTGTCGCCGTGCTGCTAGTGGTCGCGGCGGCAATGGTTGGACCGCTGCCAGATTTGGGCACGGCTGATGAATTGGACCAAGCGCGGAAGGCAGCAAAGGAGGCGTTGACGTTCGAGGCCGAAACGCATGAGGAGTGGTTCTCGGTGTCTTCCGCGCGAGCGGCCACTCAGGCAATCGCCGAGGCGTCGCGTGAGGCGGCCGAGCGCGCCTTGGCCGAATTCGAGGAGGCCGGGCGCAACCTGAAGCGCACCGAGGGCCAGGAGCAGGCGGAGACTCGGAACGGACTGGCCAATCGGTTGACCGCCTTGCGCGCCGCAACCGATCAGATGATCACCGATCATGAAGTGGCCCAGCGGGCGATCGAAGCGGTGCCGCCGATGGAAACACGGATGTGGCTGGTGATCGCCGACACCCAGGCTGCCTTGCGGACTGTTGCGCAGTTGGAGGCCAAACAGGCTCAAGAGTTGGTCGATCGTGTTGCCGCGGACGCATCGGGCGTCAGTTCGGCGGAGCAGGCACGCCTCGCCTTGCGCAAAGTGCGCCAAATTGATGCGCTGACGGCATGGAAGGCCGAGGCGTGGAGCCGCACGTTCCAACAGTCGACGTTCAATCAGATGCGCCGGATGCACGCCGAGGCGGGCAAACTGGCCGAGGCTCTGGCAGCGGCCGAGACCGACCCTCGTCGCCAAAAGCGTCTCAAGACTTTGGTCGCCAGTTCGACGGAAAAGCGACGCAAGGCACAGGACCAGTCCGAGACGATCGGCCGCACCGCCGATACTGCTGCCGACGATCTGCGCGTGCTCAGTAACCTGGCTTGGGGCGGGCTGAAGCCGTTGGCAACACAGACGTGGGATCAATCCCATGCTCGGCACTTGTTGGTCCGCGCCGGCTTTGGAGGGACGCCCAAACAGGTTGCCGAACTTTGCGATATGGGTCCTCATCGGGCCGTAGAGTTTCTGGTCGATTTCCAACGTCAACCGGCGGCCAAACCAGTGTTTGATGCGGCGCCGCAGCAGCCCCGGCAGCCGTACGAAGCGATGATCCGTCTCGACCGGCTCCGACTACGCGCGGCCAACCGACGCAAGCGCAGCGACGAGCAGCAGTTGACTCGACTGCGCCATTGGTGGCTACGGCGGATGATCGAGTCGCCGCGACCGCTGCAGGAGAAGATGACGCTATGGTGGCACGGCCACTTTGCCGTTCAGCAAAGCGTGGTGGAAAACAGCTTTGCCCTCTATCGACAGAACCAACTGTTCCGTGAACACGCGGCGGGCAACTTTGCCGCCTTGCTTCACGGCATCGTCCATGATCCTGCGATGCTGCGCTACCTTGACAACAACACGAATGTCAAAGGGCACGCCAACGAGAACCTGGCTCGCGAGATCATGGAATTGTTTGCCATGGGCGAATACCAGGGCTACGGCGAGCAGGACGTGCGTGAAGCGGCCCGGGCACTGACCGGATACAACTTCGACGCGCGTAGCGGTCAGTTCCGCTTCCGGCGCGACGAGCACGATGAAGGATTGAAAACGGTCTTCGGTCAGACCGGCCCCTTCACAGGCGACGACCTGGTGGCGCTGATCCTCGAGCAGCCGACAACCTCACGGTTCATTGCGCGGAAGCTGTTCGAGTTCTTTGCCTACCGGGACCCGGACACGGAGACGGTCGAGGCCTTGGCCGCCGTGGTGCGCAATGCCGACTACGAACTGGCGCCGGTGCTTAAGAATCTGTTTTTGTCGGAAGAATTCTACAGCAGCAAAGCCCTGGGCACGCAGATCAAGAGTCCCGTGGAACTGGTCGTCGGGACGCTGCGGAGCCTGAACGTCGCGCTGGTTCCCAATCCGGCCTCGATTGACACGGCGTTGCAAGACATGGGGCAAGAGCTGTTCGAGCCGCCCGATGTCAAAGGCTGGCGCGGGGGACGCTCCTGGGTCAATTCCAGCCGCCTGCTAACCCGCTACAACGCGATAACCGAGCTGGTGCGCAACGTTCAACAGGGTGGTCAGCGGGAAGGGATCGACGTGGTGGCGTTGCTGCAGGGGACGGAGTGCCAGACATCTGCTGATGTGGTGGACTACCTGGCCAAAGCGTGCCTGGTCCGTCCGCTGGAAGCGTCAAAACGCCAGGAGCTGGTCAGCAACCTCGAAGACCTACCGTCGATTTCGCAGTGGGCCAGCCAGCGCGATACCGTCAACCGCCGCCTTCAGGATCTGTTGGTACTGTTGGTAAGCGTGCCGGAGTATCAATTCCAATAGATTGGTCAGAGCGTGTCCTGCCGTAGCGTTCGGGTTTGCTCACTGGAGAACACCGAGGAGGAAGGGGTCGGGAGTCTCTTTCGGATGATGGCGTACAAGTTTTGGGCGAGCTTTGGCCGAAAGAGACTCCCGACCCCCTCGATCGCATGCGGAACAATCAAACTTGCTCACTGGAAAACACCGTTGACTGTGCGGTGACCTAGAGATAGCCTTGAGCCAAAGCACGCAGGTTTGCAGGTACTGTAGGTTTGTATCCCGGGAAGGCTGTCATTTCATCTTCATTGTAGGAGAAGTCCACCGTGTCCGGCACTCAGATCATTACTCGTCGTGAACTACTGGGCCGCGGGCTCGGTGTGGTCGGGGTTGGTGCAGCGCTGCCGAACTTCCTGGTTCGTTCCGCATTGGCCGGCCCTGAGGCTCAATCGGACCAAAAGATCGTGGTATCGTTGCTGTTGACCGGCGGCCATGACGGGCTGAGCGGTGTGCCACCCTATGCCCACGAAGACTACTACCGCTACCGCAAAGCCACGCGTATCGAAGAAAAGGATGTGATCAAGCTCAACGACGAGGTCGGCCTGCACCCAAACCTGGCCGGTTTCCGCGAACTGCTCGACGAGCAGGCCTTTGCGGTCGTCCTGGGCACAGGCTATCCGAACCCGGACCTAAGCCACTTCGTTTCGCGCGACATTTGGGAGGCCGGGCAGCGCGGCTCGCGAACTGGTCGCCCTGGGGCCACCGGCTGGCTCGGCCGATACCTCGATGCCGTACTGCCGGACGAGGTTGACCCGGCCCTGTCGGTCGCTGTCGGCCGAGGTCGCCTGCCGCTGACCATCAGTGGCAGCAAGCATCCCGGACTTGGGTTTAGCGACGCCGAAAGTCTGCGCTATCGCGGCGCGCGTTCAAAACGTGACCGGATGGCCTACGAGCGGTTGCAAGGGTCTAGCCCGGCCCCACCGGCGGAGTCGGACCTGCAGTTTGTCACTCGCACCGCCGTCAGCACCAACGCCGCCAGCGCACAGATCACCGATCGCCTGGCGCGCTATCGGACCGACGTGGCCTATCCAGACACCGACTTCGGCCAGTCGTTGCGAACCATTGCAGCGCTGATCGGACAAGGGCAGACGACACGCGTCTATTATGCTGCGCAGGGGATCGCCCGCTTCGGTGGCTACGACACCCACGCCGAACAGAAGCCGCGACACAACCAGCTAGTCACTGAGCTGTGCCAAAGCGTCTGTGCGTTCTACAAGGACCTGAAGCGGCAGGGCAACGCCGACCGCGTACTGACGTTCACATTCAGCGAGTTCGGCCGCCGCGTGCCGGAGAACCACAGCGGCGGCACTGACCATGGCACCGCGGGACCGCTTTTCCTGTTCGGCCCGGGCGTCAAGCCCGGTGTTCACGGTACGCAGCCCAGTCTCAAGAAGCTCGAGAACTACTCGGACATCGTTGGTCCAGACAATTTCCACGGCAGCGGCAATCTGCGGGTACACGTCGACTTTCGTAGCGTCTACCGCGCGATCCTCGAACGTTGGCTTGACACGCCTAGCCAGCCGGTTCTCGGCGAGGCTTACCCCCTGCTGGATTGCATTCGGGACAACGTCTAAGGATCGTTCGAGGAATCACTGTCCGATAGTCGCCTTTCGCTCCGCGAAAGGAACGTCCTTTCGCGGAGCGAAAGACGACAATAAAAGATCGAACACTGCTAAGCGGCAGGCATCAACAATGTGAATGATCGGCATTTCATCAAACTCATTGCGATTCCCCTGTTGTAAACTGAAACGCGCAGAGCTTCGTATCTCGCATCACCAGTCGCAAGCGGATCGGTTTGCCCGCCAGCGACTTGACGTCGCTTGACCCGTTCCAGGTCACCACTTTGCGAATGTAGTTGCCGTTGATCTCGTCCGCGTCGCTCGCGGTGAACTTTTCAATGGGCGTTCCTGTCGCGTCTTGAATTTCCACAAGCACCGTGCCGCCAGCGCTTGTGTCCACATTCAACTCAAGTCGTTCACCAGCGAAGACCAGCGGCTTTGTTGTCAACTCGCCGCCTGTGTAAGCTGCGTCGGCCGATACAAAACCGTCGAGGCGCAACACGGCGCGGCCGCGTGCTCCGTGGCTCTCTTTCTGCGACTGTTCCTTGTGATGAACATCAAGGCCGGCGAAATAGAACCACAGTTCGTCGCCCACGCGAATCGCGTTGCCGTCGGGCCAAATGGTCTTGCTCCAGAACGTGCCTTCGTGACCAAGGCGAATGAACGGTTTTCGCTTCGGCGTGCGATGCCAGTGGACGCCGTCGCGGCTGAGGGCCAGTTGCACGTCCATCGTGGAAGGTTCTTGCATGTACTTCCCCGTCCACCACTTTCGAGTCAAATCGAACATCCAGTGGTAATACGCGTTCGGCAACCCGATATAGACATTTTGCGCTTCGCGATAGCGGCTGATGTTGCCACCGTAGAAGTCCATGCGCGTCAGTCCCTGGGGAGAGCCCGCCCGATCGACAGCGTCCGGCTCCAGCACGATCTCTTCCTTGCTCCAGTGGAGGAAGTCGTCGGACACGGATCGCCCGACTTTGAGGACAGTCCTGCGGCCCTCGTAGCCGCTAAAGTGCTTCTTGTAGAATTCGATCTGGTCGCGATCAATCGGCTTAGCGCGCGAGTATTGAACGTACTTCTTGATACGATCATCCCAAAAGACCGAATACGCGGTGTCGTTGTGGGGACCGGCGTTCACTTTCTTCGGACGCATGAGCCGCCATTGGATTCCATCGGGTGAAGCGAACGCATATTGAGCTTTGGGAAGCTGCTTTGTCACCTGCACGGGAATCGGGCCATCGCTGCTCTTCTTCGGCTGACTCCTCACCGGCGAAATCTTGATGAACATCTTGTATTTCTCATCCGGGTCCTTCGTATTGGCGTCGATGAAGACGCAGGGACCGTCCATCTCGGAGAAGGCGTATTCGAAGTCATCATTGGGAAGCAGAATGTTGTTCTCGCGCGAGCCGTTCCACTGGCAAAGACCAAGATTCGGTTTGCTCCAGTGAATGCCGTCCTTCGATTCTGCGTAACAGAGAATGCGATTGAAAGGACGCCCCCAAATGTTTTTGCGAGGGTCGTTCGGATCCTTCGACACGAAATGATGCGGCAGCGCGTTGTAGTACATGCGGAACATGTCGCCGTCCTTCAGCACAAACTGCCGCATATCGAGAATGCCAGTCCCTTCCCACGGTTTGTCCTGAACAACGAGCCGCTCGCCCGTGACGTGAGCTGGATTCATCGTCATTTCGATGTTCTTCATAGACTCGACGAGGTACGTATCCCGTCCACTTTCGTCGAACGGCCCGATGAAAAGTTGTTTCTCCGACCCAATTCGCAGCGGCTCGGCGGCGATCGCAACTGCCGTGATGGAACAGGGCGCCAGCGATATGAGAACCGTTGGTGCGAGCAAGGTCAGACGAAGTACGATGCGCCTCATGGGTTCTCCTTTGGTCCTCAAATACTGATTTATGCGGCGGGCTGCCAGGCCCGGCGATCCCGCTGGCGCTGCAGATCACTCGCTCCGGAAAACGGCATGAACGCGATGATGAAGTCCTTTGCCGAAATTGTCCGGGCCCTTCGGCCCCGTCGAGTATAGCAACCACGGTACCGCGACGGAGTTGTGCCCCGTGAAGCGTTCGAGCGACACTCCGGTGTGAGGTTGCGTCTTGTCAGGCTGGGCGATATGGAATCGCTGGAACTGCCTTTTTTGAGCGTCGGAAACGAGCAACCAAAGATCGCCAACAACTCCGCCCGTAACTCCCTTTCCAACGACGACCGGAATCAGTAGCCGCCCGTCATCGGCGATGGTAAACGCGCCCCAGGAAAGATCCGCGGAGCGCTGTTCGAGTGTCAAGGAATCATTGGCGTTGATCACCCGCCACGTGCCTCCTTCGTACCGACGAATCGAATACCGCTTTTGCTCGTTTACAGCGATCCAGGGTGTGCCCGTCCGATCGCACACCGCGCTGACAACCTTTAACGGATTCTTCGAGTGGAAGAGAATCGCCTCGGATTCTGTCGTTACCGGCAACAGCACCGCTTTCCCGTCCGCCCGCAGCCAGCTTCGGCCTCGATCGGATGACTTGAGGTAGCCCACATCCAAAGCGCGGCCGTTGTAGTAGAGATTGAAGGCGGTGTGCAGCGAACCGGCTCGATCAATCGTCAGGCTTTGATGGTAGTGCGTGTAGCCTTTCCAGTCGCTGGGGCACCTGGCGAGAGCGACGGGCTCGGTCCACTCCCCGTCGCGTGGCTTCCGCTGATACAGCATGGAAAACGGTTGTCTCGGCTGCAGGCCACCGCGATAGATAATATGCAGCGTATCATCCGAATCGCAGACGACGCTGGGATACGTAGGGTGAGCGCCGAAGGTCTTCAACTCGATCCACTCAGTCGCATCGTTGGGCCGGGCCGAGCGACGATGCTGGAAGGGAACACTCGCATGGGGTCCGAACACAATGTGCAGATATCCCCGACTGTCGCAAGTCAGGGCAGGGCCGCCGTGATTGTCCTGTCCACTGCCGACGTGGACCGAACGAGACCATTGTTGCGTTTCATGATCAAACGTGGCAATCATCGTGTGCGAGACCGAATCCAGCCAGGCAATGTGCGTCTTGCTGCCAAGCGTCACGATTTTATTCGCGTTGCTATACCGGGTGGCCCGCGTGGAACCGCGCTCGGAGAGCAGTTTCATCCGTAGGGAATCGTTGGCATCACCTGCCAAGACGCTAGTGCTCGTCAGAGTGAGTATCACACAAATGATCAGACCGGTTGACATTCTCACAATTCTCTCCCGCTACTAGCTGGACAGCGCCACTCTGTGGCGAAGGATATTCCTAACAATCGTTTCTATGATGGTTTACATCAACGTTATCTTCGCCCTTTGGGGCAGATAGAACGGACAAACGCGCCACAAAGTGGCGCTGTCCAGCTAGACAGCGGTTATCATACTACAGCCGGAACAACGAATGACAAGGCAGGTGTCCGGAACGGTTCTCCAGGTTCGTGTTTGTCGCATCAATGGTCGCCTCGAGCCGTTTGCGGTAGGTATCGATATACTTTTGAAATGCCTTATCCGGTCCATGCTCCTTGCCGAGATCGTACTCGACCTCGACGCGGCGGTTCTTGGCCCGAAGCTTCTCCAGCGCCGTCGAATTCGCAGATTCAAGACCAGGCTCCGGCATGTGGAGCATACCTTACGGCCGTGGATCTTTGGCACTGGGCGAGAGGTGGAGTGCGTCGATCCCCAAGTAGTAGTTTTGACTCCGCCATCATCCTGAAGCCGTCTTCCGCGATTTCAGCAGGTCTACGCGAAAGACGCTCTTGCCGCCGTCGAACTGGAACGAATCGTAGGTTCAATAGTCCGCGACCGAACCATCGTCGTAGTAGCGGGGGCCGCGCCAGCGGTACTGGTAGTTTGGATCGGCGGCAACTTGCGCCAGCATTGCTTCGTCGATGTCGACGCCCAGCCCGATCCCTTCGGGGAGCGAAACGTAGCCGTCATCGCCTTTTTCCCAGTGAGGATGAATGAACCTCCGGAACGGTTCGTGGTCATACGATTCGTGGATGAGGAAAAGCGGGATGGACGCGGTGACGTGGAAGCTGGCCGTCATGCCCAGGTACGACTGTGTGCAGTGCGGTGCGAGGGGGACGTAGTACGCTTCGGCCAAGGTGGCAATTTTCTTCATTTGGCTGATGCCGCCCGTGTAGCCGCAATCGGGCTGGACGATGTCGAGCACTCTTTCGGACAGATAGGGCAGAATGCCCCAAATCGTGCGGTCGCGTTCGCCTGCAGCGAGCGGGATGCGAATCTGTTGTTTCAGCCGTTTGAAGGTCTCTATATTGCCAGTCACCGCGGGCTCTTCGAGAAACAACACTTCGTATGGTTCGATCGCGGCCGCGAACTGGACGAGCGTCGCCGGCGGGACGGCGCTATGGGCGTCGCACATCACCGTGCCGTCGGTGCCAACTTTCTCGCGCGCCGCACGCACGTTCGCGACCATTTGTTCGATGTCGTCAGGATCACCGGATTGCGGTTTGGGACTGTTGCCGACTTTGATCGCCTTGGCCGACGGGTAGACGCGAATTCTGTCGCGCACTGGGCCACCGAGCAGTCGATACACGGGCACGCCCCAAAGTTTGCCGGTAATGTCCCACAGGGCCATGTCGATCCCTGCGATGCAATGCACCATGAATGCCCCCCCCCGCTGGTTCCGCTCGGCGCGGTAGAGCATTTGCCAGAGATGTTCGATGCGCGTGGGGTTTTGGCCATCGAGTAATTGAAACATCGATCTGGCCAGCGCCGCGGCAACGCTTGGTACGACGCCCTTGATTTCTCCCCAGCCGCTGATGCCGTGGTTCGTGTCGATGCGGACGTAAACACGATCCCGACAGATGTTTGGATGCAACGCGGTGATACGAATCGACGACGTTCGGTCCGCGACGTTTGCGGCAGCATTCTCTTGCGCGAATACACTCTCTCCCAGACACGTCGCACCAGCAGCCGCGATGCCCATAGACCTGAACCATTCGCGTCGATCAAAGTTTGAGGCTAAATGACCATTCATGTTTTTTGCTCCCTGGATCGCTCATTGTCCCGCATCGGGAATCCACCACGGACACCACGCTTGAGCAGTATGATCCCAATTGAGAAGGGCATCAATCTGCGGAACACACAGGCCGGTATGATCGACATCAGCCTCCGGCGAACTCATCCTCAACATCTCTTCCGCGCTTGCGTAGTCTGAACGTCGGTCAATTCAGGAACGCCCGCAGGTGGGACTGGGTGCCGCGCGAGCACGGGGACGCAGGGGAGATCTCGGACAACGTTGTACAAGTACGTTTCAATGGGATGCACAAAGGACAATCGTTCCGCGAAAACGTCCGGATAATGGTGGCGGCTCCAGACAATGCGCGACCGCCATGAAAGCGTCTCGTACTTTCCCGTAGGCGGTTTTGATACCCTGCGAACGAGCGGATTCTGTCAACGCAAGTCGTCGTTTCGCGTACAATCCGAAGAAAACAACCCCTTGATGAAAGCAACTCCGGCTGCACCCGGAATTCTCATGCGTCTCAGCCAACTTGTATACGGCCCTCCAGTTCGAAGATAATTCTCACATTCCTGGCTCCTTGATCATGTCAACCTCGCGTGAGGTTCCTGGCCTTTTCAACACAGGCCGCCGGAATCCCGTTTTGCAACGCTGGCCGCAATGAAAACTGTGCTTCACAGCATTGAAAGGCACGACGATGGTCTGATTGATGTTGCTGTGTCGAATTCGCGGTCCGTGTCTTCCATTTCTGGTACGTTAGGCGGTGTGCTCGACCGATGCCAGGCAGCACACAGCTGGCGATGCGACGGGGCGTTGGCTGATTGATGTACCGCGCCTGGCGGGAGTCTCGTCGTAACCCTTGAGGCTTTGGTGACGCGGCGCGCCGGCAAGCAGTCCAAGTGCCACGAAGCCTACCCCGACCCCAAACCGGAAACTCACACTGTGCCCTCCCAGCCTGTTCACAAATCTGTCAGTTGCTTGGCTACCATACTCGTACTCGGTGTAGGGGCGACCGTCGCAATTGCCGCTCAACCCGAGAAGCCGGGCGCTCGCGAAACCGCGCGGATTGAGCGGGAGTTTGGCCGGTCCTTTGCCGACATTGTGCGTCTGCGTCTGTGGAGTCGGTATGGCACGCACGACCGCTTCGCCACGGATCTTGGTATCACCCCGGAGCGACTGGACGAACTGCTCGAGGAACACCGTTGGGGGCTGATGCACCCGCCCGCGCTGAGGTTTCAAAACAGCACCATCCCCAAGGTCTCTGTCCGTGCTTCGACTTCCGACGTGTGTCAGCTGGATGCGTTCGTGGACCAAAGTGGTCAAGTGGCTAGTCCCAACACGCGCGCGGTGATCAGCTGCAACAGAAACACACTCACCGTATCCCTCTCTTGCGTTGCACCCAACCCGCGACGACTGGTCGCCAGGAATCCCACACAAGATCCCCGGTCACCGAAAGAAAGGGCGTACTGGGAGGGAGACCTCGTGCCCCTCAGCAAAATGCTCTACCGGGGCAAGACGCTCAGCGAAGAACTGGATTGGGTCAAGCAGCTCCCGTCGCCGGACAGATCGGTTCTGCTGGACGACTGCGTAGTGATTTCCCTTACGCCCACCGTGATCGGTAAGGATCAGTCACATCGTGCATTGGCATTTTTGGCACCCGATCCGGAAAAGATTCTGCCGGAACTGAAGCCGCTCAAGAACCAGCGAGTGTTCCTCGAAGGGGCATTCTACTTCGTCGCCATTAATCCAGAGGGAGCGGTACTGGACGTCTTCTACGACCCGTGGGGAGGAGGCGTCTTCTGCCCCGCGTGGCACTCAGAAGCGAAGGTCTCCACGAGCATCTCCGCTGACAAGTGGGAAACGAAAGTCGAGATTCCTTTGAATTCTCTGCAGCCGAATGTGAATGAGGATTCGGTCTGGGGTGTGGACCTTTGCCGTATCAGGCGTAACGGGAACGAGCGAGCGGTAGTGACTCGGAGCAAGAAGCCCACTTTCATTAAGTACGACCTCGCCGTTCCCGCACAGACCACGCCGGAGCTGCCACCACTGCCGACGGTCTCTGTTGGAGCAGGGCCGCATCCACTCGTCGACGGCCCTTTCCCAACCGACAACGACTGGTCGCACGCCACGCGGATCAGAGGGCTTTCCAGCAACCGCTCGAATGAGACATCCGAGCGAACACAAGTGCGTATGATCCACGACGAACGCCGCCTCTTCATCCGTTTCGATTGCCAGGAACAGGATATCTCTCGCCTGAAAGTAATCACGCGAGATCAAGAAGAGCAGGCATACGGCAAAGGGAATCGCCGGGCGAATTACCTCGATCGGCGCGAGTCGTGGGGCCTCGATTGGGGCGACTACGTTGAGGTGTTCCTCGCGCCGGAGCGGGACTCGGCCGACGCGTTCCACACGGGCCTCTTTCAGATCATGGTCAACTCCCGCGGCGATCTGCTCCAGCGTTACTACGATACCTTCGGCATGTTCACGGTTTCGCCCCATCCGTCCTGGGATTCTGGAACGCAAGTGCGTGTGAACAAGAACGTAGACAACTGGTCGGTGGAACTGGCCATTCCACTGGACGCGCTATGCACGTCGGCGTCAGCCTCGACGCAGTGGGGACTAAACTTGCACCGATGCATCTCCGCGGGCAACAGTTCAGATCTGGATGCTGCCTGGCTGTGGGGAAACAGTTCGGACCAGAAGGCCTCGCGCGGACAGGAAACTCATCTGTGCTGGTCACCGACTGGCGAGGTCATCCGCAATGTTCAGCGGCTGGGGACGATGAACATCGATGCACGCAAAGTGAAACTTACAGGCACGAATCGCCCCACCCCCGCGCCTGGACGAATCGATGGGATGAAACAGAGACCGCTGATGCGCAACCGAGAAAGCGATCGCCTGGCAAGTATCTGCTTCGTCGATGCCGAGCACGGATGGGCTGTGGGGGGCTTGGGAACGATCCTGCACACGGCGGACGGCGGCTCCACGTGGAAGGAACAAGTATCCGGCACCAACTTCATTCTTGAAGGCATTGTCTTCCTGGATCGCCAGCATGGTTGGGCTGTGGGGGGATGGCCGCGCGATTACGAAGTTTCCCTTTACGGCGGAATGGGAGTCATTCTTGCGACCGAGGACGGCGGAAAGAGCTGGCAGCACCAACTGGAAGCTGCGGCTGGATGGCTCAGCGATGTGCAGTTCATTGACCGATCGAACGGTTGGGCCGTGGGGGAATATGGTACCGTGCTGCGAACGCAAGATGGCGGGACCACCTGGATTCAAATGCGCAATGTCCCGACGCCAGCGTGGCTTCGTGGTGTGCATTTCATCGACGAGCGAAACGGCTGGGCCGTCGGCAGTTATGAGACGGTTTTGAAGACGGAGAATGGCGGCAAGAGTTGGACTCACCAGAAGATACCGACGCCGCGCCGTCTCTTCGGTTTGCCGATGGCGTACGAGTCGGTTCGTTTTGGTGACGCCGAAGGTTGGATCGTTGGCCAATACGGGAACATTCTTCGCACAGGTGACGGTGGGAAGACGTGGGCTACCGAATCGATCAACTTGCCCGAGCCCGCGCTCGATCTCGTCAACCTCAGCGATCTGACGACGACCACCGCCGGCAGCGCGTGGGCTGTCAGCCCCGTCGGCGTGCTGATGCGAAGTCCCGAGCAGAACGGCGTGACGTGGCGTTTGGTCAAGACCGGAACGCCCGCATGGCTGCGTTGCGTGTCATTCGTCGACGACAAAAACGGTTGGATCGCGGGCGATCGCAACACCGTGATCCGCACGACCGATGGCGGCAAGAGCTGGACCAGGCAGCGTGATTCCCGTCGGAGGATGGGCGTGTTCTACGCCACGGCCCACGATCACCACATCAACGGTTCAGCCATGGCCGCATTGAACGAGGAGTTCGATAACGCCTATGTTCTTCTGGGAAGACGGTTAGGTCCGTTTCTGTTCGGCGGTGCTGTGGACTCTGCCAAGAATGACGCAGCAACAATGGCCATGGGAGTTCCCGTGACATACAACTTCAACGAATTCGGTTGGCGCGGTCGAGACAGCCCGCATCGCATCGCCGAGCGCTACCAGCATTTCGGCGGCATCGAGCCGATGGAGCGACGGCTTGTAGCGATGATCCGCACGTTACGGCCCGAAGTGCTTGTCGGCGAGCAACCGATCGTTCAGGAAGGCTACTACGCGCACGGTGTCGGTGACATCGCTCGGGCCGTGATCGCTGCCTTCGACTCGGCGGGCGATCCTGATCGCTTTCCGGAACTGCGAGCGCTGGGGCTGGAGCCTTTCACACCGAAGAAGCTTTACCTCACTTCGATGTGGCCCAACAAGATGTACCCGATTCATTCCCCGACATTGCGACTTCCCCCCGATCACAAGTTTTCCGCAAGACTCGGCATGACCCACGGCGAAGCGAGCTTGATGGGCCGCCAGATGTTCTGGGGCCTGCTAGACCGCGGGAGGCCGCCCGATGCCCAGAAGCCTTGGCCGGGACAGTGGACTCTGCATCTCAAAGAGTCCCGAGTCAAAGTTCCCGAGCCCGAGCAGGACATCTTCGATGGCATTCGATAGGGCGACGGAAAGAGACAGCCCAGGTGGTCAAGAAAGACCCGTTGGCTCATCTGTGGACTTCGAAGTTGGCAGCGTCGCCGTCGAGTCCTAGAAGAAATACGCCAGTTAACGTGCCGAACCGCTCGAAGTCGAGAATCTCGCCGACCACTTTCTTGTCACGGGTCACCTCGAAGATCTGCGGCTGTTCGCCGACGTGTCCATGCCCGCCCCAGTTGCAGACCAGCGTGTTGCCGTTGGGCAGACGTTGCATACCGGCGATGAATCTTAGTGGATTTCCCGGTAAGTCATTTTCTTTGATCTCCCAGACGACCTTGTTGTTCTCGTCCACCTCGATGATTCGATGAGCGTCACCCGTCGCGACGAGCGTGTTGCCGTTGGGAAGCCGGATTCCGCCGAAAGCCATGCGTTGGGGGATTTCGCGGACGATCTTGCCCGACGGATCATACTCGCGAACGACGTTGTCCGAGTACTGCCCAACAATGTAATTGCCGCTGGCGATCTTTCGCGCACAGCGCATCTGACCATGGGCCCGCTTGCACTGGGTCGTCAGCTTCACCTCTCGGGTGATCTCCCCATCGCGATCGATCTCGATGATTCGCATGGGACCCGACTCGGCGACCATCACCTTCCCAGCGGGCAGTGGCTGACAGGCGTGGATTTCATTGTCGCCGGACGTCTTGAATTCCCAAACGATCTTCTTGTCGCGGGTGACTTCGATGGCTCCCTTGAGATGCGAAAAGAGGATATTGCCGTTGGGCAGGACCCAAATATCTTGAGGTCGCTTGGCGGGGTATTGCCAAGTGATCCGGCCCTGCTGGTCGACGAGACAGACCTTGTTGCCGCCATAGTCAGCGCAGGCAAAGGCCTTGCCCAGCGAGTGCACGGGTATCGTGTCGGCT
>NYXM01000085.1 GCA_002685655.1 Planctomycetaceae bacterium | reverse complement strand
GTCGTACCCGAACCGTACTTCGCTGCCCTGTGAAAAACGGAGGGCCGTCAATCGATGATCATTGTCGTAAACACAGTTCGCTGATTGATTTGGTGTTACGTACCCCGCTCTGATCGTACTTTGGGTCTGTTTCTTACCGAATTGTGGTTGTAGTTCGAGCTGTTTGTTACACCGGCAATTCGGCAAGCTCCAGCACCTCGCATCCCGCCCCAGTACCTCGCCCCCCGCCTCTCTTGGCAACGACATCATACCCCGCCTCTGATTGCATTCGACAGTTGTCGCGATCTTTTGGCGGCGTGTTGGCACGGTATCATGGATCCCTTTCGTAAACGTGTGCGAGGGGGTGGTAACCAATCGTGTGTCGGAGGATTTGCAGTTCTCAAGACGATGTCGATACACTGCTCGTCACGCTGAAAATGACGGCTTGTCCGCATTGCAAACAAATTGGATACCTGATTCGCCACGGATTCTTGCGAGGATTTGATCCCATGCATCTGCGCAAGAAGACAATCCGTGCTCGGCGTGTCTTCTGCAGCAATCGGAATCGTGCCGCTGGCTGCGGACGAACCTTCAGCCTGTGGATCGCCGACAAAATCAAACGACTCTTCCTGGACACCGACAGCTTGTGGGAGTTTCTCAGGCAAGCCGTCCTCACCGGCAATCGGCGGCAAGCGTTCCAAAGCCTCGGAAGCCGATTGAGTGATTCCGCGCCGTACCGCATCTGGAAACGATTCGACCAAGCCCAAAGTGCGATCCGCACCGCGCTGGGCACCTTCTGCAAACCGCCGGAGAACGCGTCCAAGCATCCGGCGGAACTCACACTTGCTCATCTCGAAGCGGCATTCAAAGAGCATCCTCTGAGTCCCATTGCCGCCTTCCAAGTCACGCTGCAAACCTTCTTTGTGTGACATGCTGATTCGGTTCTCGCAGCAGCGCTCGGGAGGCGCGAGAACTTCGTTGACAGGTCCTCGTAACAATTCGTCGCCACCTTCATTAAGGCCTTCGCCACTCCCTTGTGCCAGCGATTCGATCGAATTGCGGGCGTACCTTTCACTCGCCGCTGAAGCGTGCAGCCTCAACAACACAACACGACGACGACCCCCGGAACGACCGCACATAGACTCACCCTCAAACATTTCCCGTTCCCCGTTTTGAAAGGAGTGAGCCATGAAGCGACCATCGATCTACGTAAAGATGAAGGTGCTCGGCGCGATTGAAGTCGTCGAAGGTAAAACCCGTCACGAGAGAATCCAGAACGTCGCGGAGATGACGTTTCTCGATGAAGAGGGCGAGCAACACCGTTTCACTTGGCGGACCATCCAGACTTGGTACTACCGCTACAAGAACTACGGTGTCACCGCGATGGACAGCCACGCGCGAGCCGACAAAGGGCAGGCTCGCAAAGTGACGCCCGAGGAAGTGCTCGAAGCGATCAACGGTGCCTTGCCGCACTTCCATCAGAAGCGACACAACAAGTCCGCCATCTATCGCTTCTGTATCGAAAAAGGACTCTTGCGAGCCGACCAGATCGCGCTCACAACCTTCTGCCGATTCGTCCGAGAATACGAGCTGCTCAAGGACGACGTCAGCGACAACGTTGCCGCTGGGTAACGTCACCGCTGTTACCCTGCCGAGCTCATCGACTTCCGTGGAATCGCCCGCAGCAGACGATAATCGCCGTGCCGTCGGAGCAGCCTCACTTGTCTGTGCTTCCGGCAACTCGCCTGTATCCACGCCGGCAACGATGAACTCTGGCGACGCAGTGCGACGACCGGAATCGTCCGTCGCGACAACTTGCATCCTATCATCAGAGTATGAATATCGCGTGCGGCGATTCCAACCGTTGACAACCTGAGCTAATCGGCCTTCCCCGTCATACTCGTAACGCGCAATGAGCGATTTGGGACCTTCGATGCGAATAACTCGGTCTTCGTCGTAGTGATAATTCAAAAACTGGGCATCACTCGCCTGGACGCGCGCCAGTCGAGCTTGATCGTCGTAATGAAACGTCAGGTCGCGTGCAGGCGACTTCCATAAAGTCAACTTCCCGTCGTCTCGAAATCTCAACACATCGTCGTTGAACTGCATGGCCCATCCATCTGCGTCGTGGACAATCCTGTGACCGGGCGCATCTTCAGAGGAATCGTCGGCGCGACGCGCAATTGTCAACAATAGACCGCCCCGCCAGACGGATAACTTCTGATCGGCCAGTTTGACGATTTGGACATCGTTCGAGTCGGACCAACCGGGTCCAAAATGCTTGGAGCGCGCCATGGTGGGGCGCCACGTTCGCCTCACCGCCAACCCCCAAACACGTCGTCCCCGCAGAAGGTCGACAGCGACCAATTGCCGCTGACCGATGACAAAATGGTCGGCCACGCTCGCTTGCGGCACCACCGCGGGCGGATCGACTTCCCGTTCCGCGCCGATCATCGTCCGCTGCCCGAAGACCAACAAAATGATCGCTGCAACCATGCGAAGGTGAGATGCACCGCGCGAGAGACGATTCCATGGGGAGTTAAGTAAAAACACTGAATCAGCTCCTTCGAACATTGGGAGCTTGCGCATCAAACAGCCTGCGCAGCGGGAAACAAGGCAATCCTCTTCGCTAACCCAAAACCAGTCTACAACTGCATGTGAAAGGATTCAACAAAGAGGCGGCGCGCCTTATCCGGCACCACGAACCAATTTTCGAACGACGGGTCTGGGGTCAGGGCAAACTCTCCTCAGCTGGAAAGCTTGCATCAGGTGTTACTTGCAAATGAGTCAAGTTCTCAGCGACGGGCACCGATCGCAGGTTGGCCGGGAAGCGCGTCGCCGCAACCGCGCGATAGCTCGTGTCGGTCCGACGCACTGCCTCGCTAGAGGGTCCACAAGCAGCAAGACCAGAATGTCGTGACACAGAGCACTGCCCATCGTTTGTGCTCCGCGAGGGTTGGCGCCGACAACAGAACACAGTATATTGTTAACAATCAACTGTTTTCACGAGTGTACTGAATGAGATCTACAAAAGCCAGGGGAAGCGGATGGCTGTGATCGCACGCACAATCAGGGAACAAGTCACTAATCAGATTCGCGACGACTTGGTCGCAGGGAATTTTCCAGACGGATGTGTGCTCCGTGAAGCCGAGCTGGCAAAGCGATTTGGGGTCAGTCGCGGTCCCATTCGCGATGCGTTTCTTCAGCTCACGCAGGAAGGCTTTCTGGCTTACGAAGCGAACCGAGGGGTCAGGCTTCGTGAACCGCCGGATCCCGAGAATCGAGAGTTCATCGTCTCGTTGCGGATCCAGATTGAGACGTTTGTTATCAGGAAAGGCCTGGATCGACTTCACGGCGACGTGTTGCTGGCGGTGGAAAATGCACTTTGCGAGCTGAAGGTTGCCTGTGAGGGTGACGACGTGGCGGCTGTGGCTCGATGCGACATGGCATTTCACGAGGCCATCCTGGCCGGTTGCGGGGGCGATGACTTCATCCTCGCCTGGAGGCAACTTTGTTCTTGTATGCTCCTGACTTACACGCGGCTCGAAGACTACGAGCAGGTTTTCAGCGAACACGTGGAGCTTCTGGAAGCCGTTCGTGCAGGCAAGAAGCAGGCGATTGTTGCGGCAATCAAATCCAATATTCGCTGAGCTCGTGGTAACCAAGAACTGACACGAACGATATGAGAATAGACAAAGTAGATACAGAGCTTTACTACATACCGCTTTCCAAACCGATGGTAGATTCCATCCACGGTGTACAAAAGGAATTCTCGCTGATTGTCGTTAAGATCACGACCGACGGCGGTGCAACGGGCATGGGGTACAGCTACAGCGTCGGTCAAGTCGGCGGCACCTCGATCGCCACGCTGATCAGAGACAACCTGGCACCCATCCTGATCGGCGAGGATCCTCGTCGTATCGAGCATTTGTGGAACAAGATGTGGTGGGCGCTGCACTATGTCGGTCGCAGCGGCATCGCCGTCTTTGGCTTGTCGGCCGTGGATACCGCGCTTTGGGATTTGAAGGCGCGACTGGCTGACGAGCCGCTGTGGCGGTTTCTCGGAGGGCATGACAACAAAGTCGAAGCGTAC
Organism: Planctomycetaceae bacterium; assembly: GCA_002685655.1. The sequence continues at coordinate 8,810 of NYXM01000085.1, read as the reverse complement.
GGCGGCGGAATCGACTTTGACATGACGATTGATCAGTTGCTCGAGCAGACGCAAGGCTTTCTCGATGCCGGACTTCGCGCGATCAAGATCAAGATCGGCCGTGACTCGATTGCGGAAGAATGCGGGCGAATTGCAGCGATGCGTGAGTTCCTTGGCTCCGACAAGAAGCTGATGGTCGACGTGAACATGAAGTGGAGTGTCGAAAAGGCGCTTCGTGCGGTTCGCGTCTTCGAAAAGTATGACCTTTACTGGATTGAAGAACCAACAATTCCGGATGACATCGAAGGCCATCGCCGCATCGAAATGGAGGGCCCGGTCCCCGTCGCGACGGGCGAGAATTTACACTCAATCTACGAGTTTCGCCAGATGATCGCCGAGGGCGGTGTGTCATTCCCCGATGCGGACATTTCGAATCTAGGCGGCATCACGGCGCTCATGAAGGTGGCACACATCGCGGAAGCGTACAATCGAAACCTGACCACTCACGGCATTCAAGAAATGCATGTTAGTTGTTTGGCAGCCATTTCAAATGCGTCGCTGTTGGAGATTCACGCGTTTCGAATCGACGAGTTTCTCATTCATCAACTCGAAATCAAAGATGGATACGCCTACGCCTCGGATCGCCCGGGGCATGGCGTCGAGATCGATTGGGAAAAGATCGCCAAGCATCAAGTTCAATGAGTCTGACACGGGAATCCAAGAATGGAACAGAACCTTCAAGCAATCGTGTTGCGACTGACCGCCTCCTCTGCCAGTCGATACACTCGCTTGTTTGCGATTACGCTCGTTCTTGCGTCGGTCGCCCAAACGATCGCTGAGAAACCGAAGCCATTTCCCGCTCTAATTCCCGAGGCGAAGCCCGCCGATCGGAAACTTAGCATAGCGATGCAGCGGTTATACGACGTTTGGAATCCGCACGAGGACCGTGGCAACGAACTCTACAGCAATTTCAAATACACGCCTCTGGAAGGCCTTTCCTACGACAGGTATGTTTCGCGTCGTGATCCATCGAAAGTGCTGAGAATCAGCGATACCTACTACGTCTGGTACACACATCGAGATACCGAGCATCCGCCATCGGGTCCCAAGAGGGCGAATGAAACGACACCCTCCTTCGATTGGGACCTCTGCGAGATCTGGTATGCCACCAGCAAGGATGGCTTTACTTGGGAAGAACAAGGCCCGGCGGTTAAGCGACCGCCAATAGGCGAATACGGTTGGCGGAGCGCTTCAACGCCCGACATCCTGGCTTGGGGTGGTAAGTACTATCTCTATTATCAGGGCTTCAACGAGATCCCCGGCTTGAAAGGCGATCGCGCAGCAGCGACGGTCGCTCAGGCCGATTCGCCTGATGGACCGTGGCGAGCCCTCGGCAGAGTTGTTCTCGACTTCGGCGCAGAAGACGAATGGGACGCCAACGCGATTCATGATCCATATCCGATTGTCTTCGGCGGCAAAATCCACCTCTACTACAAGGGATCGCCCGGAAAGCAAGGCAAAGGCGGCACGCTGGTTCGCGCTCAAGGTGTTGCGATCGCTGAGCATCCGCTGGGACCTTTCACGAAGTCGCCGTTGAACCCGGTCATCAATTCCGGGCACGAGACCTGTTTCTTCCCGTGGAAGAAGGGGGTTGTTGGCATTGTCAGCCTGGATGGCCCGGAAAAGAACACCGTGCAGTTCTCACTTGACGGAATCAACTTCGAGGTTAAGTCGCTGCTGCAAGTTCCACCGATCGCACCGGGCCCGTTCGCTCCAGATGCGTTCGCCGACAACGGTGACGGCCGAGGAATCACTTGGGGACTGTGTCATATCAATCCTGATGGCGGATCGTCACACGCGTATTCGATCCTCGCTCGATTCGATTGCGACCTGTCGTTGGATGTCGATCGTCGTGCGCTAAAGAACAACAACCTGCGGTTCGACGAGCGGACTTATCTGCAGGAAAGGGTGAAGTTGCCGAAGTACCTCGATAATCAGATCCGTCGGGAGCGGGCGGTCGTCGACATGGACACCGTCTCTTTCGGCAAAGGACCAGTCGCTGCAAAGCCGAGTGTCATCCTACACGCTGGGGCCGCGAAAGAACGCAGGTCGGGTACTCCTCCCCGGCTCCGAGCGACGAGCAGGAGTGCCCGACCTACCAATGTTGGCTCCGTGAAGGGCGACAATGAGAAGGCAGGAGCCTTTCCAGCGATCATGCCCCAGGAGAAACCGGCCGCTCCGAAGCTCAGTGCGGCCTGGGCGCGGATGTGGGATCGCTGGAACCCGCACGAGGATCGCGGCAACGAGTTGTACAGCAATTTCAAGTACTCGCCGCTCGAAGGCCTGAGCGACAAAGCGAACGTTTCACGCCGCGATCCGACGAAGGTGATTCGTGTTGGCGGCAAGTACTACGTTTGGTACACCTGCCGGCGAACCGATGCAGCACCGGCAGGGCTGAAGGAGGCAACCGCCACAATTCCTGCAACCGACTGGGATCTCGCCGACATTTGGTGCGCGACCAGCAACGACGGTTACAAATGGACCGAGCAAGGCGTCGCAGTCAAGCGTCCTGAGAAGCCAATTCAAGGGTACCGCTCCATCTGCACGCCGGACATTCTAATGTGGAAGGGTAAGTACTTCCTGTATTTCCAAGCCTACAGCCCGATGGTCGGCGGTTCAGCGTATTGCCCGGTGATGGCTGCCGTCGCCGATTCGCCCGACGGGCCGTGGACGCTACACGAGAAACCCGTCATCGAACCTGGGCCCAAGGGTTCATGGAACAACATCAAAATCAACGATCCGTATCTGTTGGTCGTGAACGATAGGATCTTGATGTACTACAAAGGAGCACCGAAGGAAAAAGGCGACCAGTACGTGCTGCGCGTCCAGGGTGTCTCCTTCGCTGACGATCCTCTTGGGCCATTTGTCCCGTCGAAACTCAACCCCGTCATCAACTCGGGCCATGAAACCTGTATGTGGCCGTGGAAGGGTGGTGTCGCCGCACTCGTGGCGCTTGATGGTCCAGAGAAGAATACCATCCAATTCGCCCCGGACGGCGAGAACTTCTCAGTGATGTCGATGCTGCAGGTGCCGCCAATCGCGCCGGGGCCGTTCATTCCCGATGCCTTCGTCTCTGACGGTGACGGTCGGGGAATCACGTGGGGACTTGCACACATCAACCCGGATGGTGGTGGAGCGACCAGCGAGTCCAAGCTCGTTCGGTTCGACTGCGATCTGTCTCTGAATGTTGATCGTCCAGCCTTCAAACGCAACAACTTGCGGTTCGAGCAGAGTACGTATTTTCAATATCGTGTGCGACTGTCTGATTCTCTGCGAAGTCAGATAGAGCGCCAACGGAAACGGGTTGATCGCGAAACGATCATGGGACGCCAGCGGAACACCACAAAGTAGCCATTTCGACGTAACTCGATCGCGTTGCTGCTACGTTTCGCTCGACCACGACACCTCAATTGACTTCGCTAAGACTAATCGGACATCGGTGACTATCGGACTGGACGACGGCCGCGAGCACCCGTTGGACCTCGTAGGCATCGGCAAAATCCGGCAACGGCACAACAGCTGCTTTCCCGCCCAGCACATTGAGAATATCCGCCGACTGATTTATGAAACTGTGCTCGTAGCCTAGAACGTGCGCAACGGGCCACCATGCGCCAGCGTACGGGTGATTGGCGTTGCCATTGGTCACGTTGATCGTCGACCAGCCTTGCAGCTCTTCCGGTGCCGTCGCGTCGTACCAATCTAATTCATTCATCTGCTCGAAATTGAAACGGATCGCACCTTTTTCGCCATGGATTTCGAGGCGGTTCGCGTTCTTGTAGCCCGTCGAGAGCCGGGTCGCTTCGAACGTGGCCAGCGCGCCGCTCTCCATACGGGCCACGAACAGGACAATGTCGTCCACTGTGCTGGCTCCTTTCCGTTCGCTCGTCTCAGCGCCGCGGCCGGAGATTTCACCACCACTGGACTCGAGAATTGGGCGTTCTTTGATCACTGTTTCCATGGTAGCGCCAACGACTTCGCTCACCTCGTCGCCAGTGATGAAACGTGCCGTGTCGATTGTGTGAGCGCAGAGGTCACCGAGCGAACCGGAGCCGGCCACTTCGCCGTCGAAACGCCACATCAGCGGCGTGTCGGGTCCGGCCCAATCCTGCAGGTAGCAGCCACGGATCTGATAAATACGACCCAGCTTACCTTGCTGGCAAATCTGATGTGCAAATGCCACGGCGGGACAGCGACGGTAGTTGTACCAGACAAAGGTCTTGCCCTTCGCCTCTTTGGCGGCCTCGACCATTTGTCGCGCGGCATCGAGTGTATTAGCCAACGGCTTTTCGCACGCCACATGTTTACCAGCTTCCAGCGCCGCGATGGCGTGTTCGGCATGGACATTGTTCGGGGTCACGATATCGACGAGATCGATTTCCGCGTCGGCCACGGCGGCTTGCCAGTCGGTGCTTGAGTTCCGCCAGCCCCAACGCTCGGCAAAGTCCTTGGTCTCCTTTTCGTTGCGAGCCACCACCGTGTGCATGACGGGCGTCACAGGAAGATCAAAAAACTTCGCCACATTCAAATAGGCGTTCGAGTGCGTACGGCCCATGAACTTTGTTCCGACGAGCGCCACGTTGCACGTTTTGTCTGGCATTTCAACACCTCCCAGTCAGTTTCGATTTTCAGTATTGCACGTCGACCCAAGCCTTTGACTTATGGCTGGCGAGTACTGCCTCACAAATGACAACCTCTTTGTGCCCATCTTCGAACGTACTCCAGTCAGGATCTTTCGGCATTCCTCCGCCTTCCAAGGCGCGATACACGTTGCGAAATAAGTTCTTTGGGCCGTCAGGATACGCCTCAGGGTGCCCGCCTGGATAATGCGCGTACTCGCGTGCCTTGGCGTGTAGCAAGGATGGGTCTTTCGCCAAGATTTCGTTGGCTTTCTCACGGTAGCCGAGCCACATTTCGTTGGGTCGCTCCTGGTCCCACGCAAGAGCGCATTTCGAACCGTCGATTTCGAAGTACAAACGGTTCTTTCGCCCGGCGGATACCTGGCTCACCGTGACAACGCCGTGAGCGCCGCTCGACAGCTCGAACAACACGGATCCGTAGTCTTCCGTATTGATCTCCTGTGGTTCGTAGTCATCGGAGGACAGCACTTTACCGGCGTAGGTCTCGACCTCCTTTTTCGGCTTCTGGCGCGTCTTGTGAACGGTGCGCAAATCGGCGAACACCTTGGTGATGGTGAGCCCGGTGATGAACTGTAGCAGGTCGCACCAGTGGCTACCGATATCGGCGATGGCGCGACTTTCGCCTGACAACTCCGGAACCAGACGCCAGTTCCAGTCAGTAGGCAGGTACAGCCAGTCCTGCAGATACGATCCATGAATCGAAAAAACGTCACCGACTTCGCCAGACGTAACCATCTCGCGGGCATGTTGTATGAGCGGGTAGTAACGATAGTTGAAATCCACCGCGTGGATTAACCCGGACTCCCGAGCGAGTCGAACAAGTTCGCTGCTCTCCTCGGAGGTCATGGCCAGCGGCTTCTCGCTGATCACGTGCTTCCCCGCTGCCAGGATAGCTCTGTTCACCTCAAAGTGAATATGGTTTGGTGTACAATTGTGCACAACCTGAATCTCGGCGTCGGCCAGCAAGTCGTGGTAGTTCCCGTAAGCCATAGGAATTGACATCTCCTTGGCCTTCTGTTTCGCCAAGTCCTCGTTAGCTTCCGCGACCGCGACAATCTCGACATTGCCTAAACGCCGTGCCGCCTCGACATGGGCCGGGCCGATAAAGCCGGTGCCAATAATTCCGGCGGGAATTCTCGTTGTCATTTCAACTCTCCGTATAGGGCCGAGTAAGGCGACACAGTTTGCCCAAGCCGGGCACCAGTTCAACTTGATTCGCCAATCGAACGCTGGGATTTTATCGTCCGCAAGACGGGAATCGCAACCGGGCCATTCGTTTTTCTTCGCCGATATACATTTTCCAATGATACGAAGGTTTCCAATGATACGAAGGGCCGAATATGACGTGGTCTGGAGGAGAGCTTCATCATCGACCGCTTATTGGTCGCGTGCGGTCGACGGGGTCGGGAGTCGTTTTTCGGATGACAGCGTACGAATCTTGGTTCGAACTTTGGCCGAAAAAGACTCCTGACCCCTTCCTGCAATCGACCGCTTATTGGACGAGAATCCATAGCAGCTTAACACGGGTTCCAAGTCCCGCGTTACAATGCGGACCTTTGAATTTTGAGTGAATACCGTTTTGGAGGCCATCTTGAGTCATTGCATTGGTATCGACGTCGGCGGAACAACCAGCACCATCGCAATTGGAAACAATGCTCGGGAAGTTGTCCACGTTTCTGATCAATTTGCATCGCGCACGGCTGAAGGTCCGCAGGAAACAATTCAGGCGATCACCGATGAGATCATGGCAGGTCTTGAGAGAATTGGCGCAGCGCCAGATCAAATGGCTGACATCGGCTTATCAACACCGGGACCTGCGACGCTGGACGGCGTTCTACTCAACACTCCGAACTTCGATCCACAACTGTGGGACCAGTTTCCCTTTCGCGCTGCGCTGGAAGAAAAGATACGCGAAAAGTCGCCAGCAGTGTCAGTTCATTACATCGGCGATGGCCAATCAGCGGCACTGGGTGAGTACTCGATCCGTAGTGGGTCCATCATCTGGGGCAGGGTTACCCAGAACGAGTCTAACGGGCAAGACCTGTCTTCGCTGTTTATGGTGATTGTTGGCACTGGCTTGGGCGGCGGCGAAGTCCGGGGCGGACGAGCCGTACGTGGGAGAGACGGATTTGCCGGGCACGCCGGACACATCTTTTTACCGCCCTATGCGTTTCGCTACGAACACGATCAACAGTTACGCGTGGGGAATGCCGAGTGTACCGTCGAATCAGCCGTTTCCTTGACCGCGCTCAAGCATCAACTTAAGTATCGATTGTCTCTTAAACAATGGTGTGACCATCCACTTGGATCGGCGCCTGGCTCAACCCGTGAAAAGGCAAGACAGCTTCGGGTCCTCGCCTCACAAGGAGATCTACTCGCACTTGAACTGTTTAGCGATCAAGCACGAGCCCTGGGGATCGGTTTGCTAGGTGTGAATTACATCGGCAACTACGATCTGCTTGTTATTGGTGGTGGTGTTTGCGACTTGGTGCCTGCTGTTCGAGAACAGTATCTGAAGACTGCCGAGCAGGCTTATCACGAGTTTGCCTTGGACGGATTCAGAAACATCGGTCGTTTTGAATTCTCGGTGTGCGGAGATGAGTCGCCAGTGATCGGATCACTGGCTCACGCATATTTGAACGCTGCGAATAGAAGAACTTAGCGACGCAGTACCTCGGGCCGACGCGAGTTGTCGAGTCGATGCTACTCAGATTGTGGCTCCGGGATCAGCAGTGAGTTCGCTCTCGGCGGCATCGCCTGTGTTGATAGTGCCCTCACGCACCAAAATCATCACATGGCACTCCGATTCCGAAAACGGCTTGTGTTCGACGCTCTTTGGCACGATGAGCATCTCACCTTTGTTCAGCGTCACGACACCGTCACGGAAGTCAATTCGCAACTGGCCTTCGAGAATCAGAAAAGTTTCATCAGTGTCTGAGTGGCTGTGCCACACGAAATCGCCTTCGAGCTTGGCAAGTTTGAAGTGGAAGCCTTCCATTTGGGCAATGATCTTCGGCGACCACTGTTCGGAGAAGAGGTTCAGTTTGTCAGACAGATTGATGCAAGTTGGTAGCATCGTTGTTCCCTCACTGGTCAGATTGTGAGTGTCCTGGCGAAAGTGGTCGTTGCATTACCTTGAGGTCACTCCGGTCATGCCACCCGTTCTGCCGCCAGAAGCCTATTCCGTCATCGTTGTCGGCATAGACGAAGATGTTGCACTTTTGGATGCTCAGCAATCCAAGCTTCAACAAACACCGTTCGACTAAGACTCTCCCAAGCCTTCGTCTGCGGACGTCGGGTGCAACAGCAAGATGATGCAGATACCCTCGCCGTCCATCGTGCCCGCAAAGCACGGCACCGACGATCCGGCCATCATGACGAAGCACAAGACTCAGGCCGGGATTACGACGAAGGAAGCTCGACAACCTATCGGGCGTGTCCGCATCACTTAACCCAACGCCCGGCATATCCCGCCAGAACGCAAGCACTTCATCGCAATCCGAAGCCGTCATTGGAACTGGTTCAGGCGACGAGTCAGGATGGGCGGTTGGTGGATGAATCATCGAGTGATCCTCATCATCTGGTTGCCGCCTCGCTGGAACTCGTAGATCACCGTTTCGACGTCAATTCTGATCCATCGTCTCGCAGTGTCATCGTAACTTCATCAACATGACGAGATGGTTTCCCGCCAAGTTCGAGAAGCGGAAAAATACGAGCTTCCGTGGCGACTCGCATCAGATTGCGAAGCGACTCGACGTGGAATTGCCCGGACAACTGCTCGCTGTACAGGAACAGAAAGTGCGAGCAGAGGGCGAGGTCAAATGCGAAGTCTGAAAATGGAAGAGCCGAAAGGTTGGCGGCGACGTATCTTCCCTCGTATCGCCCCGCTTCATAGTCCGCAAGAAAACCGTCCATAGCCGCCATCCTGTGACGACCGAGTGCGTCGGCGTTGGGGATCTGAGCAGTCCAAACAAATTCCTCGGTATTCTGTGCCGCCTGTTCGAGCATCTGCGGATATGTAGCATCAATCCGCTATCGAATCTCATCGGCAGTGAATTCGTAAATGGGATCGCAGGAGACAATCGAACCACCGCGGGCCGTTAGCTCGGCATTGAAACTAGCTGGGCCGTCAGC
>NYXM01000084.1 GCA_002685655.1 Planctomycetaceae bacterium | reverse complement strand
GTGAAGAAGATCTTGCCATCGGGCAGGTAGCAGGCGTCGTAACTGTCTACGTCAGGCTGTTCGCCGGTGAGCTGCCTCAGGCCAGAACCATTGCCACCGATCTCGAAAACCTGCCAATGATCTTTTTCGTCGGGCATCGAGAACAGCATCTGCTCGGCGCCGAAGTGCAGATCGACGTCCCCGACGAACCGGCCGTCTTCAGGTTGGTAGAGAGTGGTCAACCGGCCCTCAGGGCTCATCGCGGAAAGGACCATGATTGCGTTGTCGTAGCCTGTCTTCGGCAGGCTAGAATTACTCTGCCAGTTTTGCGGTAAGCCGAGCCTGGGGGAGTTGTTGCTCCGCTTGACCAGCAGTAGCTTTCCGAAGTTCAGCAGAGGGTTGGCCAGAAGGGCCTCGCGCTCCAGCGATGCGAGGTCTTCGTTGACGGCCTTCAGTTCTTCCGCTGATCCAGGTTCAGACTTGTCCAGCTTCTGTTCCAAAACGTCCAGCCGCCGCAAATACTCCGGTCCACCCGGATAGCGCGCGCCAAAGGTCTGCGTCAGGTCAATGATGGCCAACCGCAAGGAGGAAGTGCTTACCTCGGAAACATGAGGAGCCGCCGATGCGTCCATCGGCGCAGGGCGTTCTGCCCGAACAGATTCACCGAGGAAGTTCAATCCGCCTGGCAGACAAAATACCCCTGTCAGCAAGATCGTCCACCAGCGGTATCGGTGAATCTCGTGCCCGTCAGTTTTCATGGGCTACATCCCTAGAAAAGCGTGAGCTTGGATTTCCTATCTCGCATCAACCGAGAGCCAACGCGGTTGCGCCGCGATACTACCAGCTGCCGCTCGACTGCCAAATGCCCACAAGAGAACAGGAAATTGACGACTCGTAGTGTGAGGCGTTTCAGTCCGGCAGTGCTGTCAACCGCACGTTGCGAAAGTGAATCTCGTCTCCCTCGGCTGTTAAACAGATCTTGCCGGCCACCACATCGCAGCCAGTTGCTTTGTTGACCGTACGCCCATTGACTTTTATTGTCACCGTCTCGCCATCAGCGACGATTTCGTAAAGGTTCCACTGGCCGGGAGGCTTTTCGGTGTCGTCAGTCTTCTGCAGATTTCGCAGTGTGCCGAGCTGTTCGTGTTCCAACTTCTTGAAGCGTTGCGACGGTCCGGTAAGTGCGTAGCCGTCCAAACCCCAAAAGTCGCCGGCAGCGCCTGCATTGAGCTGCGCTTCGAGACTCTTGGGCCAGACCTTGTCCTTGCCCGTCATGCGAATCAGCACACCTCCGCGTCCCGGCTTCTTATCTTCAAGCTGCCGCCACTCTAACTTGAGCACGAAGTTCGTAAAGTCCTGCTCGGTGTGCAAGTACCCTCTGGGGCCCGGATTGATGACGAGCACGTCGTCGCGGTGTTGTGAAATCACATCGACATCGCTACTCTCGCGAAACACCTTCCATGCGGCTCGGTTGTCCGCCGGTGTCTTAGCGCCGAACAACTCGATGGTCGGGCCGCGCTTGTCGGCCGCAGAAGCCAATGCGACGATTGAGATCAACAAGATGGCAGGCACGAACGGGACAATGGTGTGACGCATGGCAGGACTCGTCATTTTTAGGTGGGGAAGCGGAGTGAGTTCGATCAAAGCGAAGGCATACAACATCCTCACTCGACGGTTTATTAGTCTATGCAGTGGTCGCCGCCGCTGCAAATAGGCGGAGAGCGCACCCGGTCGGCCGCCGGGAACAGTGACCGGGGTCGGGAGTCTTTTTCGGGCATAGACTTACGATTGGAAGACGCCGATGTCCGAAAAAGACTCCCGACCCCTTTCTAGGCCGACCCCTTTCTAGGCAACACCGTTGCATCGTATTGAGCTAAGCTATCTTCATTGCGATGTGAAATAATGGTTCATAGTTCAAAAGACGGTTCCACTGCCTGACTGGAATTGCGATGTGTACGGACACCGCTCCCTGGTTCAGAGTTTATCGCCGGACGATACTGCAGATCATTCTGTTCTCGATCGGGCTCTCAGTCGTTCAAATGCGACCTAGCGAGGTTCTTGCTGGCAACGGTCGTCGACCCAACATCCTGTGGATCATGTCCGATGATCTGCGCCCGCAACTCGGATGCTACGGCGATTCAGTTGTCAAAACACCTCACTTGGATGCGTTTGCCAAGCGGTCTCTGCGGTTTGAGCGTGCGTATGTTCAGTGCGCGATTTGCAGTCCTTCGCGCAATTCGATGCTGAGCGGGGTTCGGCCGAATACGACCGGTCTTCGCGGTTTTGGAGTTCGCGTGCGTGCCGTGATGCCCGACATCGTCACGCTTCCGCAGCACTTCAAGCAGAACGGGCACCACACCCGTGCGTTCGGGAAGATCTTTCATATTTACGCTGAGTCGATGTTGGGAAGCGAAGACGATCCGCAGTCGTGGAGTGAGCCACTGCAGTTGCCGACCGTACCGGTATGGGGACCACAGCAGAACGCGCTGCGAGAGCAACTGATTTCGGAAGCTCGCGCACAAGGCAAACAGTTCAAGCATCCGCATGATTGGCCGCGTGCCGAAACGTGGGACGACAGTGATGTGCCCGACGACCAGATGCAGGACGGCAACACGGCTTCCATGGCCGAGACATTCCTGCGATCACGAGCGGGTATGGACCAGCCCTTCTTTCTCGCGGTCGGCTTTCTGCGTCCGCACCTGCCCTTCAATGCGCCACGAAAGTACTGGGATCTTTACGATCCGGATTCGTTATCGCTGCCGACATTCCGCCAGCGGCCGAAAGCAGCGCCGCCGTGGGCTGTGACGCAAGGCATCGTCAAAAACTACTACAACATGCCCCTGTTCGAATCGATCGACGAGGCCTTCCTGCGTCGCTATTTTCAGGCGTACCTGGCGTGCATCAGCTATGTGGATGCGTGTGTCGGTCGCGTCCTCACGGCGCTCGAAGCCTCGGGCCATGGCGATGACACGATCGTCCTGTTCATGGGGGACCACGGTTACCAGATGGGCGAGTACGATTCGTGGGGCCACAAGCACTCGAACTTTGAAGTCTCGACGCGGGCACCATTGCTGATCTCCGCTCCCGGAATGAAGTGCGCTGGAACCGCAACTCGCCAACTGACAGAATTTCTCGATCTGTATCCGACCCTCTGCGATCTCGCAGGTCTCACATCGCCCGATCATCTGGAAGGGAAGAGTTTCGCGCCGTTGCTGATCGACCCGACTGCCTCGCACCGCGATGCGGCCTGCAACGAAATGGTGCGGGCGAAGCGAATCGGCCGAAGCATACGAACGGAAGACTTTAGATATACCGAGTGGCGCGACCGACGAGGACACCTTGTCGCTCGCGAGCTTTACGACCATCGCAACGATCGCAAGAGCGGTTATCTGGAGACTGTCAACGTGGAGGGTCAAGAGGAGTTCGTCGAGACGATCGCGCGGCTGAGCAATCGGCTTGGTAAACTCGTTCCACACCAGAAGAAGCTGCCAACACTCGACAAATGAGTTTCAGGGTATAGTCGAGATGAAACGCAGCCCCGTGATAAGCCGTGGGAGAAATACAGGACATCAACTCCACGAAACGAATCCGAACGGTGCGAACCATGATATCTTTATTCGGCCTCCTACTACACGCCACCTCATTGGCCGCCTGCTGCATAGGCCAGTCGCCCGATGATGCACGCCTGCCTGCACTCGGAATGGCCGGCTGCTGGCAGTTTGACCGGGAAGCCGTACCGGACGCGGAAGGCGCTGTCCGTGATCACTCGCCACACGGGCACCATGCCACACTTAGACCCGGCGCTGCGACCGACAGCAACGGCAAGATCGGGGGTGCACTGGTGCTCGACGGAAAAGGAGGCAGTGCCGAATGTCCCGATGCAGTTGCACTCAACCCGCAACGGCAACTCACGCTGATGTCGTGGTTCCGCCTGGAGAAAGGGACACTGGAGTCGCAGAAGATCCTCGTCGGGAAAGGCGCGATGCGCCATGCTGATCCGTACTACCAATACGCCATCGCCGCCATGGATCGAGATGACATCCCAGCCACGCTCACGTTTTACGCCACCGTTAACGATACCTTGCAGTCCTGCTCCGCCCGAGACCTGCCGCTCGATCTGTACACCGGTTGGCACCACGTCGCAGGCACGTTCGACGGCCAGACGATGAGGCTGTACCTGAACGGCCGCGAAGTCGCCGCCGCAAACGCTTCCGGAACTCTGTCGACCTACGCCACGCCGTTGGTCATGGGTGCCTACGGGAACCTGCCTCGCAGCGCCGCCTACGGCCTGGCCGGCGCTCTGGATGACGTCGCCGTCTATGGCCGCCCTCTCAGCGCCAACGAGATCGGTAACTACTACTGGCGCGCACAACGCGATCTGATTCTGTCTCGTCCCGGCACTGGCGAGACCTTCGGCAGTGTCGCAGACGACCACGTCGCCGCTCAGCCATTCACGGCGCTTGGACCGGCACTCGAATCGGCCGCTATTTGGCTTGCGGAAGCTAACGACGACGAACTCCTCGTCCAAGTCCGAGAAGCTGATGCGGAAGGCCGAATCCTGGCCGCGGCATCCCTGTCCGCCGGCCCTGTGGGCAAACGCGTCATCCCGTTCGATCCGCCCATCGCGATGCAAACGAAACAGATCTACGTGCTCAGGGTCAGCGCAGGAGCGCCCGGTACGACGCGCGGTGCGGTGCAGCAGCAAGCAGCCGGCGCCGCCGCAAAGGGCTTGACCGAGACCGGCCCGAGCGATCACGCCATGGCGACCGAGCTACGTTTCCTGCCGTGCGGCCTGAGAATCGCCACTGGGGCCCGACGCGTTCGGCCGAAGACCGAGGCCGACATGCGCTACGAGGTGTCACTCAACGCGGCACTCAACGCGAAACGTGACGTGTGGGGTGAACGGCTCATCGCCCGCGCCGAGGGACCGACCTACGAGAACATCGTCGACTACCTGCGGCCGATGCTGTGGATCGGCGATTACGTGACCACGTCCGGCGTCTACTACCTCGTGTTCGGCCGACACGACAGCGTCACAGGCGGCGGTGACAGCGCACTGCACGTCGCCGACGGTAGCGAGATCATCTCACGACATCACAAAACCGGCAGACGAACCACGTTTTTCGTCGGCAGCGACGGCAGCGAACGCTACGGAACCGACCTGCATCGCCTCGATGGCCCCAGACTCCACAAGGGCTACCAGCCCGTGCTGCTGACTGAGTACCAGGACCGCGACGGGGGCCGCTGGCAGCAGGAGTCGTTCGCAACACAAATTCCAGAGACCGACAGTCTGGTCAGCTTCGTGCGCATCACGCGGCTTGCCGATTCAGCCGGCGGCAAGCCTGTTAAGTTGCGTATTCGCACAACGCTCACCGATGCGGTCGTCCAAGACAACCGCCTCGTTAGCCACGGCTCGTCAGTGCTCGTCTTCCAGCCCGGTGCGGAGTTCGAGCCGCCATACGTCACTTACACTTTCCCGGAGAGCAGTCGCGAGGCGACTGTGTTCCTTGTCCGTCTGAATCAGCCTGCCGCTTGCAAAACAATTGTCCCGGATGCGCGGCGTTTCGCCGCCGAACGTGATGCGGTGTGCAGATTTTGGGACGAACACCTCGGCCGCGGCGCAGTGTTCGATGTTCCCGAGAGACGTGTCATGGACGCCATGCGCAACCTGTTGATCCAGAACCTGTTCATGACCTGGCGCTACAGCATCGGCAACGCATACGAATCCTGGTATCCGCAGGAAAGCGGAGACGCGCTCAAGGCGCTCGGTGAATACGGATTCCTCGACGAATATCGTGAAAACCTGCAGGTTCTGCTGCCGCGCACGTTTCGCGGCGAGGATGAACGCGTGGTCGAGTACGCTCACAAGCTGTTCTACACCGCTCATTGTGCCCGACTCACTGCGGACCATGCCTGGCTGTCAGCGAACCGGACGCTCGTTAAACGCTGGATCGAAGGAATGCGCGACGTCATAGCCAATGACCTGCAAGGGCTTCTCGGCATGACCCGAGCAGGCGACATCCACACGCACCGTTACTACTCGAACCATCAGGCCATCGGCTGGCGCGGGTTGCGTGACATGGCCGCGCTGTGCGCCGATCAAGGTTGGCAAGATGACGCGAGTGTGGCGGCGGGGGCGGCAGATTCGCTCCGCACAGCGTTCCTCAAGACATTCGACGCCACCAAAGTCGACATGCCGGATGGAACGTTGTTCTTCCCCAAGGTGCTCAAGGACTCGCCCGCGACCCCATATGACCCGATCACTGCATCTCGGCTGGGAAGCTACTGGAATCTCAGCATCGGCACCACACTCAAATCGGGAATCTTCGACCCGAGAGGCGACACCATGCGCCGCACGATGGACTACATGCTCCTGCACGGTGCGCGACTGCTCGGCCTGACCCGCTTCAACTACTACCCTGTTCCGATCGGGTCATACCGCGCCGGCGGCCTGCCCGGTTACAGCACCAGCGGCGCGGACAATGTCTACGGCCCGGGTATCCTCGATGCGCTCGCGGAGCTCGATAAAGCGGACCAGATCGTGCTCAGTCTCTACGGCAAACTCGCCCACGGCATGACTCGCAACACGTTCATCTCGGGCGAAGGCGACTCGTTCGGAGTCGTGCCCGGGCAACACTTTCGAGCACTCTATCTGCCCCCCAGCAACACAAACAATGCACTGTTTCTGAAGACGCTGCACGACATGCTCGTCTTCACTCACGTCGATGCGGAAGGGCGTCCCGAAGAACTGCTGCTCGCGCACTTCACACCGCGCGGTTGGCTGGAAGACGGCAAGACGATCTGCGTCGAACGTGCCCCCACCATGTTCGGGCCGGTGTCGTTCACGATTCGCTCGCAACTCGATGACGGCGTCGTCGAGGCCGAGGTCGTGCCGCCTTCACGCCTGCCACCGAAGCGGCTGGAGCTGCGGCTTCGGGTCCCCGTGACTCATAAACTGCAGAGCGTCCGCGTCAACGGCCAGCAGCACACACAGATCGATGTAGCCCGCGGCACGATCAGTCTGAGCGACTTGACTGGGACGGTACGCGTCGTCGCCACTTTCACACCGAAATGAGTTGGAAAAGAGGTCAGGTACCAATTGTGCGAAGCACCCAAAGGGCCGTTCCGGCA
This sequence comes from Planctomycetaceae bacterium, assembly GCA_002685655.1. Next base: position 23,286 of record NYXM01000084.1, on the reverse strand, counting down.
ATTGGTACCTGACCCCTTTTCCGATACAACAACCAGGAACAGGAAACACTCATGAAACAGCTGATTACGAAAACTCTCTTGATATCTGTCCTCATGTGCGGCTGGCTCGTTTTCACCGCATCTCCGGCAAACGCTGCCGAACCTGATCACCCCAATGTTCTCTGGATTACCTGCGAGGACATCAGTCCGAACTTGGGTTGCTATGGTGACAACTACGCCCGCACACCCGTACTGGACGGTCTGGCAGCCCAGGGCGTCCGCTACACGAACGCCTATGGGATCACCGGTGTGTGTTCGCCGAATCGATCCTGCCTGATCACGGGCGTCTATCCGTCGACGCTTGGCAGCCACGGGATGCGGAGCACGACGTGGCTGCCCGATTCGATCAACTGCTTCCCCGAATACCTTCGGGCGGCCGGCTATTACTGCACGAACCGTTCCAAAACGGACTACAACTTCGCCACGCCAAAGGAGGCCTGGAACGAGTCGAGCGGCAAGGCCCATTGGCGTAAACGTAAGGGCGACCAGCCGTTCTTCAGTGTGTTCAACTTCACGGTCTGTCACGAGAGCCAGATCCGGGTTTCGGAGGACAAGTACCAGAAAAACACAGCCCGACTCACACCCGAGCAGCGACACGATCCGGCCAAAGCCCCGATCCCGCCGTTCCACCCGGTTACTCGGCAATCGCGCAAGGACTGGGCCCGTTACCACGACAACATCACCGCCATGGACTACCAGGTTGGCGACGTGCTGGCCCAACTGGAAGAGGACGGCCTGACCGACGACACGATCGTGTTTTTCTTTTCCGACCACGGCGCCGGGATGCCGGGCATCAAGAAGTGGGTCTGGGAGACGGGACTCAAGGTGCCCTTTATCGTACGGTTTCCCGAGAAGTATCGGGGCTGGGCAGCTGGAGCCGCTGGCGAGGCGACCGATCGGCTGGTGAGCTTTGTCGACTTCGCTCCCACCGTACTGAACTTGGCGGGCGTGGAGATCCCCAGCCACATGCAGGGTTCGGCCTTCCTCGGTCCGGCCGCTGCCGAACCTCGCGAGCAAGTTTACGCGATCCGCGACCGAATGGCCGAACGATTTGACATGGTCCGCGTGGTTCGCGACAAGCAGTTCCAGTACCACCGAAATTTCTATCCTCACCTTCCGTGGTCGCAATTCACGAGCTACACGGAACAGATGCCCACGATGCAAGTCTGGCGGCAGCTGCACGAACAGGGAAAGCTGAACGCTGTGCAGAATCGGTATTTCGAAACCAAACCGGTCGAAGAGCTCTACGACGTAGCTGCGGACCCGTTCGAGACGAATAACCTGGCCGATGATCCGCAGTATGCCGAACTGCTCGAGCGAAGGCGCGAGCAGTGTCGGCAGTGGATGATCGAAACGGGCGACATGGGACTCTTGCCCGAATATGAGATGCTTGCCCGGGCGGAAGGCAAAACGCCGTACGATGTGGCTTTCGATCCAGCGTCAAATCCTGTCGGGCGACTTGCCGAGGCTGCCGATCTGGTCAACCGGCGCGACGTGGCAATCGTGCCTGAGCTTGTCAGGCTTCTGGGCGATACCGATCCAGCCATCCGGTACTGGGCAGCTATCGGCCTGGTCGGCTTGGGGGAAAAGGCGGCCTCGGCCAAAGATGCACTGAAGGAAGCAATTTCCGATGAGGCACCGTACGTTGCCGTGACGGCTGCGGAAGGGCTGTGTCATCTTGGGAAGATCGACGCGGCAATGCCCGCGCTGCGCGCTGGCCTCAAGCACGAGTCACCCTTGATTCGTCTGAGGGCGATCAATGTACTCGACCGGCTCGGCGAGCAAGCTCGCCCCTTAATCGATGCGATGAAGAACGCTCGGATGGAGAAAGGTGGGCACGTCGGAGACTACTTGAACCGGATGAGCGTTTATGTGCCGGCGGGATTAAAGGAAAAGGAATAGGAATATGAGATCACGGCGAATCTGCCACACGCTTGTTGTCACTCTGCTGTTCGGCCTGGTTTGCTTGGCTGATGAGAAGCCTCCGGAACCAATTCTCCACATCGGTGGCACGGGCGGTGCCTACTTTCTCGCGGAGCCGGGGGAGTTGGTCATCGAATTGGAGAAACGCGATCTGAATCGCTCAGGGCGACGAGCCGATCTGCGAGCGATACTCGTGGGACCCGACCGGCAGGTTCTACAGGACGTGACGATCCCCGATGACAGTCGGGCTCGAGGGAGTGGGCCTGGACCAGTTCAGACGGCGCGGCTGTCGACGCAGGTTCAGCGCAAAGGTATCTACGGGCTGAATATCACCGTGTCGTATGATCGTTACGGAACCGAAGTGACTTGGGGATTCCGGACGAACTGCGCTCGTTACCTGATCGAGACGTCCCGAGGACACCGCGACGCGCGCAGAGAGGAGCCGATCGTGTTGGTCGGCCCAGACCGTGCCCGCGATGTCTGTTTCCTGCCACGACGCGGCAAGTTCGGCATCGAGGTCTCGCGGTTGCCAAAAGGCGCCGAGATGCCTGCGGTCTACGATGATGGCGGTGAATTTGTCGAGACGCTCACAGGCACAGCCGATGGACTCACGACCGCCACAGTCTCTGCGGATTCCAACCGCCCAGCCGCGCCATGGCGGCTGCACCTACCGCGTGGGCAGGCCGACGTGCAGATCGACAGCGTGACGCGATGGGACCGCAGTGACGCGTATCCAAACCTCCCATTGTGGACGCCCGATTGTGAGTCGTGGTTTCCGTTGCACGAGTATCGCTGGTTGCTGACGCCCTACAGACGCACTGCCTACGGCGAGGTGGGGAGTGAACATGCGATTGGATTTCGGGTTCACAACAATGCTGACGAGCAACGTGTCATCCGGCTGGACCTCGAATTTCCCGATCAGCCCTGGGAGGCACAATTGGCAACCAAGAAAGTTACCCTTGACGGCAAGAAGTCACAGCAAGTGACGGTTCACTATACGGTGCCGGATGATCAGAAAGTCGTTCACATCAGGGCGACGCCGATCGAAACGCCAGAGTTCTCGACTTACGCAACACTAACCATCGTGCCCGGACCAGCACCAGCTGGCGAACCTCTGCATCTGCCGTTGACGCTCAAGGCCTACGAGCACGAGAACGAGCAGTTCGGCTATCTGCCGGACCACCCAGTCGATAACCAGGTCTATTTCGATTACGACAATCGGCCGTATGTCAACACAGGCTCGGACGTCGTCACTTGGCGGGGCAGCGCGTGGGTGGAGTCATCCTTAAGCGATGCCGTCAAATCGGGCGATGCAGAACTTGTGGGCCAGACATTTGGCACGGCTTCGACCAAGATCGGCTTTGACTCGGAGGACGGCGTCTATCTCATCGGCCGGGCGGGTCGCAAGGTGGCGCTGCTGCACTCGGCCGATAGCGGTAAGACGTTCTCTGCCTACTCGATCCCCGGTCGTGAGGGAAGCTCGCGGTCATTCGATATCGAGCAGTTCTCGGGTCACAACGGCTCAGACGGACCGCCACCGATCGTGCGTTTCACGCGAACTGCCTCCGACCCAAAACGAATCTGGCGGCGCATCAACGATCTCGAACTGTTTGTCCCCAAACGGAGTGGCGACAAGATCGTGATCGGCGAGCCGATTCTGCTTACCAAAAGCTGTATCGGGCTGTCGACTCACTCGGGCGCGCCGTCGAGCATCGTGTCTCGGGACTCGAAAGTCCATGTTACGTGGGCCGAAGCGACTGACCCCCAGGAGAAAGTGCCCGGCGTGCCCACATATGTCGTCACCTACGACCGCCAGACCAAGACCCTCGGCAAGCCTGCCTTGATCGGCTACGGTGCCCCGCCGAACGACATCCACAATACGCCCAGCATGACCATGGACAGCGGCGGGCATCTCCATGTGCTCGCCGGCACACACGGTCGCCCTTTCCAATATGCCAGGTCGCTGAAAACCAATGACGCCGGCGGCGGCTGGACGAAGACCGTGCCGACGGGCGGCGAGTGGAACCAGACCTACATCGGTCTGGTCTGCGACGTCGACGACACGCTCCATCTCGTTTCCCGGGTTTGGCGTTATGGCGAAGAGCCGCACCCAGCCAGCTACTTCGCCACCCTCGCCCATCAGCAGAAGAAGGCTGAGGGTCGTTGGGAACCGCCCAAGTCGCTCGTGGTACCGCCGTTTTCGGAGTACAGTGTGTTCTATCATCGCTTGACGGTAGATCGCTTGGGTCGCCTGTTCCTATCGTATGACTGCTGGTCGACGTACTGGTTCTATCGGACGGATCACCCGGGCGATCGTCGCGCGTTGATGATGTCACCGGACGGTGGATCGCATTGGAAACTGGTCGAGACACGCGATCTTGTTCGATGATCGGCCACTGGTACGGTTCTGCGCTGAAAGATGAAACTAATTTTGATTTGTGAGGATTCACCATGCCTGTCACCGTCGGCGTTGCAAGACATCCGCTAACTCCACCCTGGGGCGTCGAGTTGGCTGGATTCGGCTACTATCTGGGACGAACCTGGCAGCGGATCCGCGACGACCTGACGGCGACTGCGTTGGTCGTTGACGACGGTCGAAACCGGGCGGCGCTGGTCGCGGTGGACCTGATGTACATTGACGCCGAGTTTTCTCGCGTTGTCCGCCAATTGGCGGCGGCCGAAACAGACCTGGAGCCGGAATCGATCACCATCGCCGCCTCTCACAGCCATAACGCGCCGACGACGGCGTTTGTTCGAGGCGTCGGTGAAGTGGACAGCGCCTACGTCGCCTGGGCGCAGCGGCAAGTGGCTACGGCGATCATCCTGGCTTGGCGACGGCGAGAGGAAGCCACAATCCGCGTCGGACACGGGTCGTTGGATGGTTGGACCTTCAACCGCACACGCGAGGGTGGCGCCGTGGATAGTCGCGTTAGCGTTCTTTGCGTCGACGACCGCCATGGCCGGCCGCTGGCGCTGGTGACCAACTTCGCGGCCCATCCGACGGTTCAGTCGGAACTGGGTATCAGCGATGTGAGTCGCGATTATCCGGGCCAGTTGAACGATATTCTCGAAACCGTGTTTCCCGGCACGACTGCCATGTTTCTGCAAGGTTCTTGCGGCGATGTCAACTTTTTGCGCCGCTATCGCGAAGACCCGGAAACCAGCGGCGAGCCGGGCCGAGCGCTGGCCGGGGTCACACTCGAAGCCATTGCCGGCGCGCAACGTATTGACGACGAGTCGGTTGGCTTCTGCAGCTCGTACGTCTCGCTGCCAACACGCCGCTATCGGCGCGAAGATGTTCTCGCGGAGCTCGAAGAAGGGCGCTACCGTCTGGAATCGGGAGACACTTCAGGCTGGCGGGAGACGCTCGGCCGAGGCATGGTCAACCAACCAGACAAGTTTCCCTCCCGGTACGGTGGAGACGAGAGTTTGGCGGTGCAGGCGCTGAGTCGGTTCGCAGTGGAGTGGACCGAAGACATCCTGAGGGATTTGGAGACTCGACCGGAGGTGCTGCAAACACAAGTTCACGCAATTCGAATCGGCGACGTTTTTTTTGGATCGCAACCGGCAGAGCTTTTCAGCAGCCTGGCCTTGGACCTGCGAAACCGTTGGCCTCACGACAACCTGTTCGTGGTCGGTTACGCCAACGATGCGATCAGCTACCTGGCCGATCCGTACGACATCGAACGCAAAAGCTACGCGGCCGCGCAGTCACCCAAGTTTATGGGCAACTTCCCGTTTATCCCCGAGTCCGGCCCAGCGCTGATTGACGGCATGCTGAATTCCCTGGCTCAGACGTGAGGTTCGGCTGCACCTCACTCATTCAGAATTGCAAGCCACGAAGTTTCTTTTCGTCGACCGCCACGCCTAGTCCCGGCCCCGTGGGGACAATCGCCTGGTCGGCTTCGATTTTGATTGGTTCCTTCAAGAGCGTTTGTGTAAGAAACTGCGGGGCGTTCAAGGCTGCCGGGCGCTGCAGATTGTACGCGCCGAACAGAAGCAGCGATGCGGCCAACGACAGGTCCGGGTCAGTCAGTCCGCTGGCGAAGAAGAGAAGACCGTTGTCCTCGATGTACTGCATCACCTTGCGAGCTTCGACCAACCCGCCGCAACGAGCCACTTTCATCGCCACGCCGTCGAGCAATCCCAGGCGATGAAACTCTTCCAGGTCGACGGCCGTAACGATCGGTTCGTCCATCAAGATGGGCAGCGCGGCCTGTTTCTTCAGCTTGGCGAACCAGCTTAGCCGATTCGCCGGCAACGGTTGCTCAAACGCTTTGATGCCGAGATCCGCAAACTTCGGCGCGACGGCCAGCGCTGTTTCGAGGTCGTATCCGCCGTTCGCATCGGCCCAGACAAAAGCATCCCTGGCCAGCTTGCGGATCTCGCGACAAACCTTCACGTCAAAGTCCGCGTCCGAGCCGACCTTGAGATTGAAGTTACGAAAACCACGCTCGTACGCCTGCTCGACCAGGCCTGGCAACTCGTCCAGTGTCTGGGGGTTGATGGTCCAACTAAGCGTAATGGACTTGCGGCTTTCGCGCGACCAGCGCTCGGCGGCCGATTGGTTGAGAATCCTGCCGGTCAGGTCGAACAGTGCCAAATCGATACCTGCCTTGCATAACGGTTGGCCGGTGGAAAACAACGGCGCGATGTTGCGGCCGAGGATGGCTTGGATCGTCTCTCGGTCGAAGGCATCCTGGCCGACGAGAGCCGGACCGAGGTAACGGTCGATGGTGGTCTTGACGGATTCGAGTGTCTCATAACTCCATGTGTGCGACGGGACGCTCTGCCCCCAGCCGACGTTCCCTGCCTCGTCCGTGATCTTCACAACGACACACTGCCGGCCGATTGGTTTTTCGGATCGGTCTTGAAAAAACTTGAAATACCCGGTAATCGGATACTCAACGGCAAACGTCTTCACTCCGGCGATCGTGGCTTTCACGGTGGGCTCCTTGGTAGTCGTGCGGCGGTTTGACGGTTCTTCACAGCGAAGCTCGGATTGCCACGCACCTGCAGTCAGCAGCCCCGTCGCGGCGGCTGAAGCAGAGACCCGCAGGAATCGTCGTCGATGAATGTCACGCATGATTTCAAGTTTCCTAATAACGGGCTGAAAAAGGGGGCAGGCCGAAAAAGGGGTCAGGCGTACTACTCGGCGAACAAGCCGCCGAAGTTGATGTGTCCCCACGAGCCCTTCGCTCGATCGACAATTCTGATGCGGACTTGGCGACCAGTGTACTTGCTCAAATCGCCCGGCAAGGCCTCGAACCGATTCGAATTGGTACCGGCAAGTCGCAGCAATTGCTCGCCAGACGCAGCGTCGACCAGGGCAACGTACGTTTTCTCTCGATCCGAGCCGCCCGAAACACAGAAGATGTGTCGCGAGGCCGTGAGGGTAAAGGCTGGCGACTCGATCACGCCGGTCTGGGCGTCGTTCGGTGAGCCGGGACGTTGGGCCGATTCCGCCGTGCCGATGAAATGGGTCGAAGGCGGCCAAAAGTCACTTCGTGTCGAGCTGGTAAAGACTGGTGAAATATCGCCTTCAAGACGTCTCCAACCGGCGCGGACGTCCGGGTCGTCCAAGTCGAAGAGGCTCTTGCCCCGAACAAGGCCTGGACGAATCCACTCGTCTCTTGGTACCCAATCCAGACGGGCGATCTGAATGCCTTTGAGGCTCGGCAGCAGCGCGGCAATGTAATCTTGCTCGTCCTGTTGGACGATTTCTATGGCAGCGACAGGCAGGACACAGACAAAGTACCGGTCGTCGTTGATGCCAAAGTCCAATGGGTCCTTGGACCGGTAGACGCTCGTTCGGGCGCTACGGCCGTACCGCTGAGTACGGAACAGATAGTACCACCCATGACGGTAGACGACGTGTGGACATTCTGCCGAACCGGGGCTGGTTCCCGTCTGCCCACCAAAGGCAACGCGTGTGGACTCGCTCCAGGTTCGCTTGTCCTTGGATGTGCGGCAGTAATCTGCACCCTGTTTCCTCCCTCCGTCAGGGTCCAGACTGTAGGCCGTGTAATAGCAGTACAGTGTTTCGCCAATCGGCAGGACCATGGCGTCGCGCGTATTTGGAAAAACGCCCAGCTCTTCGGTGAATAATTGCGGACGACCATTCTCGTCGAGCACGCGGGAAAAACTCTTGCCGTCGCGACTCTTGGCCAAGCAGATGTTCTTCCAATCTCCGTAGAACATGTAGTAGGAACCATCCTGGTTGATCACGTGTGGCGCCTGGAGGCCCCCGGGGGTCTCGCCGAAGCGGGGATCGGCCTGCATGGCAATGCCCTTCGGCTGCCAGTTCTTGTCCGTCAACGCGGCGCCTTCCCAACCGTAGAAGAGCAGCGTGCTGCCGCCACACTTGGTGTGACGAATACATGACCACAGTTGCCAAGTGCCATCCGCAGCTCGCCAAACTCCAAAGTCAACGGGCTGTTGCTTCTCGGACGTCAGTTTGCCCAAGTCGGGATCTCCCGCCACCTGCCACCAAGATCCCTCGATCTGCGGCAACAAGACCGGCTCGTCCGCACGGACGCCCATGCACAGCAGCACGCTGATGCCAACTGGCGCAAATACAAGCTTCAGAAACCTTAAGGGAGTGAGCATCGTTACCTCCAGGCAGGGCGAATCCAGATGACTTATTTCTTTTCAGGATACCATGGCGTTAGCACGGCCGCGATGTGCCCGTCAAGCTAGTCGCACGCGCCTCCACTGGAACGAATTCTGGGGGCAAAACAATCGTGATGTCGTTGCGTGGCAAACTCGTTGGCGTCACAATCGAACTTGTCTCTCGAGGCAGATATTCTCGCGAATTCCTACTATTTCCCGTGCAACGCATGTCGCGACATAGATGTAGTTACCAGGTAACCGTGAGCCAGAACTGTAATCATGATGAACGGTGCGTTGAATTCACGACCGTGAAACTCGATTCTCAAGGAATGTGTGATGATCAATCGGAGCGTGTTTGTGTCAGGTGTGTTTCGTGCAGCCACGTTTCTGGCTGTTGGATTTGCAACAGTCGGAGGGATGGCCGACGACGAAGTGAAGAAAGGAAACAAAGTGCTTCGCGCCGGAGCATTTGCTATCGATGTCTCTCCGCAGAAGTTTCCGGTTCCCGTCAGTGGAGGAATTCTGCCTACGTTCGCTACTAAAGTCATCGATCCGCTGCACGCCCGTTGCCTGGTGCTTGACGATGGAAAGACAGAGCTGGCTATCGTCATCGTGGATAGCTTGCTGATTTCTCGCGAGCTGTTGGATCAGGCGAAGAAACTGGCGAATGAAGCGACGGGAATCGCGCACGACCGTATGTTGATCGCCGCAACTCACACGCATTCCGCTCCGGCCGTGACGGCGGCCCATGCCACCGATCCAGATACGGACTACGCCCAGTTTCTGGTTCGCCAGATTGCCAAGGGGATTGCACTTGCCAAAGAGAATCTTCGTCCGGCACGGATTGGTTGGGGGATCGGAGAGAATGACAAAAACGTGTTCTGTCGCAGATACTTGATGAAACCGGGAACTGCCCCAACAAACCCCTTTAGCGGTAAGACAAACGATCGGGCGCAGATGAATCCGGGACATACAAACCCCAACAAAATCAAACGGACTGGACCATCCGATCCTGATGTTTCAGTGTTATCGGTACAGACGACTGCCGGACAGCCGATCGCACTGTTGTCCAACTACTCCACTCATTACGTCGGCGCGCCAGCCGTGTCAGCAGATTATTTTGGAGTCTTCTGCCGCAACATGACCAAGCTGCTGAACGCGGAGAACAGTTCACCGCCTTTTGTCGGTATGCTCTCCAACGGCACCAGCGGTGATGCGAATTGCCTCGATTTCGATAGCCCGTCTCGTCGGAAGTTTGACCGATTCTCTGTCGCAGGGGAAATAGCACAGACGGCGTTCGACGCGTACCAGAAAATCGAGTACTTCGACTGGGTACCACTGGTGATGCAAGAGAAGGCGTTGGAGCTTAATGTCCGCATGCCCGATGACGAAGAAGTCAAAGCTGCCGAACAGGTGTTGGCGAAACTTGAAAATGGTCGACCCACGAATATCGTCGAGTCTTATGCGCGGGAGACTGTGCTGTTGAGCCAATTGCCTCCCACTCGCGAGATCAAACTACAAGCTATTCGAATCGGAGAGCTCGGGATCACGGCGCTGCCTAACGAAGCTTTCGGCAGTACCGGATTGACAATCAAGAAGCGGAGCCCGCTGGGGACAACATTTACCATCGACCTGGCAAACGGGTACGCAGGTTACTTACCGCCACCTGAACAACACAAACTCGGCGGTTATACGACTTGGCGAGCACGGACAAGTTTACTGGAAGTCGACGCGGAGCCAAAGATCGTTGATACGGTCGTTGGCTTGCTCCAACTCGTTGCCGATAGACGAGTCGATGAGAAGGTCGTACCCGTCAGGTGACACATGTTGCTGAGTCCTCAGCGACAATAAACGGGACGCCAAGGAATCGATAAGGCGAAGGACAGATGGAAACTGACCAGTAGGACGTAGAACTAGGCTCCGTATCATGGACGATCAACGCAGTGGCGGCTCAAAGATGTCGAAGAGCTTGACAGCCACTTTGCCATCTCCGACGGTGATCAGCTCAAGAACGTGCGCTTGATTCGGCAGGGCTTGGAAGAGATTGATGCGAAATTCACCGCCTTTGCCATGGAAATCGACCACCGATTTGCAGGTTCGATGGACGTTGAATGTATAGGCATCGCCTGTTCTGTTGACAATCGTGCCATCCCATGGGTGCAGAAATGGGACGCACCCTGCCCCATGACGCCAGAGTTCCGGCGGAATGCCGATCTGACCACTGTTGCTGACAAACGGCTTCAACATATGCCCCTTGCCATCGGCCCCCGTGACGCTGCCCGTTAGCTCGTAGTTTCCTTCGTCGTCCGCCACCAAGATTGTCCAGGTCTGTGGAACAAGATCCTCGCGAAGCGCGATGCCGTGAGGGCCGATGTCCCTGACGGAGCCGCTCTTTGGACGGGCATTATTGCTACCACACACAATCGGACCGGCAAGAAAACAAGACACCTCTTCCGCCGGCAGGCCATCCAGCATGATTTGGGCTTTGCCGCCGCCGGGCGACTTGACACCTATGAGATCGATCCGATTGCCTGTGAAACGGACCTTGATCCGGTTACTCGAAGCGGCGGTGCTGGCCACACCCTCCCGCACGGTCCAACTCGGACTTGAAATCGTCACACTTTCCTTACCGGAGACCGACTCGCCGCGCGTCACGCTCAGGCGGCGTTCCCGGCTGCCGGGGTGATAGGCATATGTGTCTCTGGCGGCGAAATGGCGAACGATATTTTCGTTTATCACAAGTGCTCCATACTTGGATTGATGCACTGCGTCCAGAAGCAGACCATCATCGGGATCCACTTCAACTTTCATGTTTTGATCACGCAGGTACTGCGCCCATTCCTTGCGGTTCTCCACGAACTCCACGCCATGCTTTTCACAAATGCGGCGCATCTCGGGAATGTCCCCAAAATTCGTGGCATCTTCATCCTTCCCCCAATTCTTGACGTCGTCACCCTTCCAATGGACACTCGCCACGATGATGTCGGCGGTCGTGTGCCTGCGCAGTGTCTGAAAGATCTTCTCCAGATCACTCTCGAGTCCGATGCCATACAGGAGAACCAAGTCCGGTTGTTCGGGGACAACCACCTGCTTTGCCCAGCCCAGTACGTAGCGCCAGGGCACCGATGAGCCAACGTGCTTCCTGTAAACGATAGGAGGGGCATCTGGAAAGCGTTGCCGCAGGTGACATGCCAAAGCGGTCCCATCTCCTAGAAAATTGAGATAGCTTGGCCCGATGCCCCAGATAAGAAACGGTCGTTCGGGAACGATGCCATGAGTGAGTTTGCGAATACTCAGTGACAGGTTTCGCCCGTCATTCGGTCGAGGGGACAGATCCCTCTCAGGATACTTGGCCCGCCATCTCCAGAATCCCCGATCCGCTTTGACCGCTGCCGCCCGTAGACGCTCGGGAAGCGGAGGCAGCGTCGTGGTCTGCATCCCATCAATCAGCAACGTGATGTCAGCCGCGCCGGGTGGCAGTTGGAAGTTCAGACAGATGGTTGTCACGTCGTGTCGGTCGTAGATGCCGGCCTGATTCGGCGTGGCTTTGTCGAGGACGCGCACGTTGGTGAGATCAACCACGGTCCGTTGCCACTGCCCCGGCGCGGACATGTCGATTTCATCGAGCCAATCGGCCATGGCGAGTTTCTTGAACCCCGGACTGCAGAAGTACGCATTGCGCGCCTTCAAACCTGATCCATCGACGACTTTCAGCCACAGCTCGACCGCCTCGGCCCGGGACAAGTCCAGCGGCCTCGGTAACGCCAAACGCAATTCAACGAAGTCTCTGGGACGTTTCGCCCCCACTTGCATGTGGACTTGCACGCTGGATTTGCCCATTACTCGGTCATCCAGTTTCGGTGTGAAGGTGTATTTCTGCCGGATGCTCTCGTCCTCCCAGTAGCTCTGCGTAGTCCAAGTGGATTCACCTTCAGACCAATCTGACACGATCTGTGCTCCCGTCGAACTTACGGCCCCCACACAGATGCTGCATACGATCCCTAATTTGATCCCAAGTCCGGACATGATCTTCCTCCGTCCAAGTGGCTGCTTTGTCATAGTTTGAGAGACCACTCATATTCGCGACAGCTCAACGACTGGTCTCGCGTCTTGGTGGCTGGTGGTCGCACTCTACTTTCCAACATGCTGGCGTAAGAAGGCCCTCACCTTTTTTCGGGCAATCTTCGATTCAGGAAGATCGTGGTTGAACACTTGGAAGATGTGCCACATGCCTTCGTAGATATCGAGCTTTACCGGGATGCCGGCGTTATCGAGTGCCTGGTAGTGCCGGACTGCGTTGCTCAGAAAGATCTCCTTTGTTCCAGCTTGGATCAACGTGGGGGGGAAACCAGTGGAGTAGTCGCCGTAGACAGGAGACACATAGGGGTGTCTCTGGTCGGCGGGTGCCGCATAGGCATCGGCACAGTTCTGGAGGTTGTTCGGATAGTACAACAGCGGATCGGCCTCTTTGAGTGTCGTGTAGGAATCTCCCGTTTCGGTAATGTCCGACCAGGGTGACCATAAGACAACTGCGGCGGGCATACCCAGCCCTTTGTCTCGCATCTTCAGGACCGCTCCGGCGGCCAGCCCACCCCCGGCGGACTCACCGTAAATGGCTATGTTGTTCAATGTACGCCCCTCTTCGAGCAATGCCCGGATAACAGCAACAACCTGGCCGGTGACTTCGTTCCATTTGGCCTGCGGAGCCAAGGTGTAGTCCACCGACACAACACGCAGTCCCGTGTCATTGGCCATTGGAACCGCACTCATCAACCTTGATTTGGCGCTGTACAACGCGTAGGCCCCACCATGGGTATAGACGAGCACGTTGCTGCTGCTCTTCCATCCCTTGGGTTTGATGTCGAGAACCGGAACGCCTCCCAGCTTGCGCTCTTGAATGCGAGGCTGGTATTGCTTGACCACTGCTGAGTTGGCTTCTGTGCGTTGCTTCTCGATTCGTGCCTGGACCTCCTTCCAAGCTTCAAAATCGTCTGGCGCCGGCAGCGGCGCGATGGCCGCGGTGCGACTGAACTGCGCGAGTGCTTTCCGGGCTTGCGCGGAAATCGTTGGCGGCACGGCAAAATCTCCTCCATGTGCAGGTACCATATTGAGTGCCGCGACGAACCAACTGATGACAACCGCGGGAATCATGATTGTAGGTCGTGGAGGTGTGCTGCGCGTTCGATACATTGTCACCGCTCCTATTGAATTGATCGTTGCCGATGGGTGCCTCGTGTGCTCATTCTGGTCTTCGAAACCAAGCCGTAGTCATAGTTCTTGCGGACGTTTTGGCAGTGGAAAATCAGCGTGATTGTCGTGTCGAAGGGCGGTCATCTCTTTCCGCTGTCAAGACGCCCTTAAAACCGTAGGCTTTCTCGAAATAATGACGAACGTCTTGCTGCTCCTCCTCGACGAGCACATCGCTGTAGACCGCAAAGGCGGACAGGTCACCGGTGAAGGAGTCGGCACTTTTCCAGATATTCTTGTTGTTGTTCATGATGTGGACGAGGCGAAACGGCCCATCGATTACAGGCACTCCATGAGTTCTATCTCTGCCGTTGACAACGCACCGGAGCTTATTGCCCTCGTCGCGATGCACCTCGATCAGTTGCCACTTTCCGATCTGAATGGCGTCAGGGCCCGTCAATGCAGCGAACCTGCCGTTCTTGAAGTGCAGCGAGTTGTCCGCAACCTGATGCTTGAGCGTCGACCAGTGAAAGGCACCGAAGTAAACAAAGTCTCGTTCCTGTGGAACGGGGCGCACCAGCAGGAACACGCTGAACGGACCTTCAAAGGAAAACCGATCTTCAGGCTGAAGTTCGAAATAGCACGGCTGCTTGTAATGGTATTTGTGCCTGCCCTGTTCACCGTCTGGGACAAGCCCTCCCCTCGCGCAGGGTTTGCCGTTGCAACCGTCAGGGATGAAACCGGGGCGATCATGGTCGTCCTGTCCGAATGAACGTCCAGTTTGGAACGGCTTGTTTTTCCGCTTTGTCGGTTTTCCCTGTGGCGATTGATCCCACCACCAGCGAACCGTCCCGTGCGGGAATCGCTGTTGGTCGGACCACACCAGCTCAGTCGGTGTCAGTTCACCCGTACTTTCGTAGGCTTCTGCCGAGGCATTCGCGGCGACAATCATGCCTTGGACGGATTCAATGAAAAACTCCAGGTGGCCGAGGTCCTTGGGATGGAATTCTGATCCAACTTCCGCAAACGAGCTGTCCGTCCAGGTGAATAGTAATGCGACAGATACGGCAATGTCGCGAAACCATGCTGCGTTCATCGTAATCTCCATGACACCCTCGAATACTCGCACTTCACGTCCCCGATCACCGCAAATCTATTCTACGCTCTATGCGGACTCCAAACCTTGAGCTGGTTGCTCGTTTGGAACGACAGGCTGTTGCAGGGCCCACAGTCAGGCAGGGCAAAGTTCTGTGATCGGGATTCTGAAAAACGTAGGTTGATCTGAACCCCCGTACTACAGTTCCGTTGTCGCAACAACGAGGCGCCGTGTGCAGTTTACGAATGCCCAGAACAATGCAGTAAGGAGATAGACCGCACCCACAAAGAGGAAGAGCACGGCCCAGCGGTCCTCGCCCAGCACATATCCCATCACGGGTCCGGCGACGGTGGCACCGATCGACCCGACCATATTCACCATCCCAAACACACGCCCTGAAGCTGGGCCACCGATATCCGTGACTGTGCCCCACCAGGTTGGTTGACTCCAATCGCTGAAGAACTTGCAAAAGAACAGGACGAACATCACTGCCCGTCCATCCCCAGCAAATAAGCTGGCGGCGATCAGCACGGCTGCGATGGTCTTTCCGCCGGAAGCGACAAGGCTCCGCGACAGGCGACGATTGCCGGTGGCTCGAATCAAGACATCGTTCAAGATCCCGCCGCACATCCCACCTAACGCTCCACCCAGAATTGGCAGGCCGGCAAAGGTTCCCATTTGAATCGGATTGAAGCCTTTTTCATCAACAAGGAACTGTGGCATGTAGAAAACGAACAAGTTGTCAGCGAATGAACTGCAAAACGACGCCCCCATAAACAATGCGAGATTTGATCTGTTCGCCCATGACCAATTGAATCTCGCAGTTGTCCCAGGAGCTTCTATTGGCTCATCTGCGGCAATCAATTGAGCTTCCTCTTGGCTGACCATCGGATGCTCGGAGGGGTAATTGCGAAACAACGTCCAAAACGCGACGGCGAAGACAATTCCCGCTCCAGCCAAGACGTACAACGCGCTCTGCCAACTAAGGTGGAACGCTCCCATCAGCACCACACCAATGATGAAAGGCGCTACCGCGCCGCCCGCGCGGCCGGACAATGAGGCGACAATTCCTTGGATCGAAGTGCGAATCGACAAGGGAAACCAGCTCTTGGTGATCTTGCCCAAGTTCGGATAGGCGGGCGCTTGTGTTGCACCAAACGCGAGGCGGAGCCCGAGCAACCGCCAGAAGCCGCCGGTCCATGCCGGGCCCGTCATCATGGCGGTCCAGAGAACGGCCGCCAGCGGCACGATCAACCGTGGCCCAAAGAGATCGCCAGCCAAACCGCCAGGGAACTGGCCAAGCGCGTACGTCAAGCTGAACGCGCCATCAAGCCAGCCAAGATCGGCATTTGTGAGATTGTATTCTTCTTTGAGATACGGCTTCGTCGCACCCCAAGCATAGCGATGGATGTACGTTAGAAAACTGGTAGAGCAGGCCAACCCAAGAATCATCCAGCGGATGTTCGTGGTCCGACCGGTGCTCTTAAGTTCTGTCTTGTCGCGTTTCTCTGCCATGCGTGTGCCGAGTGGAAGTTGTGAAGCTCGGCCGATTGTAACTTTCAAGGTGCGCGGTGGCGAGCGTTACGGTGGACAGAATGCGATTTCCAAGTCAAACAGCGCCAGACAAAGGTCCGCGAAGGTGGCAGCGATGGTGGGTCCAACTCGAGTTGGACCAAACGGGACTGATCTCCGAGTCACGGCTTCGGCTTGATGAACAAGACCTCGCCGCGTTCGATCCATCCTTTTCGCAGATCCACACGAAACCATCCGTCACTGTTCTTCTTGTGAAACCGAACCGGAGATCGTTTGCCGAACTGTTTGAGGTCGTACTGTGCCCAGGTCTTGCCCATGTCCGGCGAGATGATGAATCCTGTGTGATAAGGCGATGCCGGCGCGTAATGTGCAGATAGAATCACGCCGTCTTCGATGATCATGTTTGCGGATTCGTATTCAGGATTGAAGAGCATCGTGTGCTTCGCAGGATTGGCGAGATCCGCTGGGTCGCAGCGAAAGATACCGCGGTCGTGCTTCTGGCCGGGCTGTATGGGGCCGTTCGCATCGGCGGCCCAGTAGAGTTGGCCGTCGACAAAGTTGATGCCGCCTGATTTGAAGCGTGAGTTTCGATCCGCCGAAGCGAGAACCTGCCAACTCCACGTATCTTCTTTCGCGTCATAGTTGCCACGCAACCAGTGGCATTCTTGCCGATCTTCCAAGTCTCTGTCACCGGTGCAGGCGTAAAAAGCCCGTTCGGCCGGATTGTAGGCCACCGAGTGGATGTGGCGACAAATCACGGGGTTCTGGGGATTGCCCAACAGCATTCCAGATTTGGCGTCCTGATCCTGGTAGCGGGGATTCTGTCCGAACGAGTACGCAATCTTCACGGTCTGCCCGTAGTCGGTGGAGTAGTAGATATTCACCGGAACCGGGCCGCCGATGACGTTGCAGTAGTTCCCCCACACCAGCATTTCCGTTCCGTCGACGTCCCAGGTGTGGACCCCGTCGAGCGGATGGAAATACCAGCCGGGTTGATCTGGGTTCCGCGGTGTGTGCGGCTGGTAATCGCTCCCATCGCGATCCTTGACCGTGATCTGCTGGTACGACTTGAGCTTGTCGGCGCTCAAGTAAAGTTTCGTTCGCGTGGCGAAGAAGATGTTCCCGTTCTTCAGGATGCAACTGAAGGTGATGTTGTCCGCATTGGGAAATTCCGACTGGTGAGGCCAAGTTCGGCCGTTATCCTCGGATAATAAGACCCTTCCATCCCCGAACCCGAACGCCTGGTTATCACGTTGCGAATCAATGTAGGGGCCTTCCGGCGCGAGGCGATACCAGAAATGGTCGACGGCACCCTCTGTGGATGCAGGGGTCGAAGGCGCGGCAGCCAAGTGGCGAGTGGCGGGTGTCAAAAGCCCGCCTGTGCCCGCTGCCGTGATTCCAAGAAAGCGCCGGCGGGTGATGGATGATCTAGTTTTCATCGTGCTGCTTGTCGGGGGGGTGTTACAAAATCATTGGGCGCCAACGCGTTGACGCCACGTTTCGTATTCCGCGGCCATCTTGTGAACGCGGTCTGGGAACTTCGACGCCTGGTTGTTCGTTTCACCGATGTCGTTTCCCAGGTCGTATAGCTCCCAGGGGCGATCGTCGCGTGGCCGGACCAGTTTCCAGTTTTCCATCTGGATGGCTCGGCCGCGCCCGCAGTTCCACGCCAGCAGCTCATGTCCAGGCCGCTGTTTACCGTGGAAGATTGGCACGAGACTCTTACCTTCGATCGGCAACGGATGCCGGCCTTGAAACTCAGCGGGGTAATCCATGCCGGCTACGTCGAGGCACGTTGCCATGATGTCGATGATATGACCCGGTTGACGTGTCAACTCACCGCCGTTTTTGACAGCATGGGGCCAGCGTGCGATCAACGGTGTGCGAATGCCGCCTTCGTAGGCCGATTGCTTGTGGCTTCGCAACGGCGTGTTGCTCGTTGTCGCCCAAGCGATTCCGTAACCGGCAAACGTGTCGTGCGGACCTGGCATCAAATTGGGTCCGCTGCCGGGTTTGATCGCGATGGCGTCCTTTCTCCAGCCGCTGTTGCTCGATCCTGGCCCGAAACCAAATCCATTCTGCGCCGGTGTCAGGCCGCCGTTCGGTGCGGCGCCGTTGTCCGAGAGAAACAGGATCAACGTGTTCTCATCTGCTCCGGACTCTCGCAAAACCTCCAACATGCGTCCTACGCCGCGATCAACATTAGAAATCTGAGCCGCATAGACCGCCATTCGCTCTGCCTGCCAGTCCTTGTGCGGATCATCGGACCAATCCGGAATCGAATCTGGCACGGAAGCCAGCTTTGCGTTTTTTGGGAGCAGTTCGGCTTGCTGCTGGCGTTTGATCCGCGTTTCCCGCCAACCGCCCCAGCCTTTGCTGCGATAGCGCTGGCGATAGGGCGCAATGGTTTCCTCGCGGGCATGCAACGGCCAGTGCGGCGCAATGTAACCAACGTAGAGAAAGAACGGTTTCTTACCCGTGGCAGCCTGTTCGAGAAACTCGACGGCATAGCCGTTGAATGCATCGGTCATGAAGAATCCGCTTTCCGGGAAATCCCACGGTTGGTCGTCGAGACTGAAATCGTTGTTCACGACGGCATTCCAATAACTGATTTTGCCCTGGCAGTTCGGTCCGAAGAAGCGGTCGAACCCACGCTTGACCGCGAGGTCACGTCCCTGCCATTTGCCGACCATCGCGGTGTGGTAGCCGCCGGCGTGCAGGACCTCGGAAATCAACACACACTTGTTAAAGTCCTTTGGCTCGTTCCATCGGTCGCCGCGATGTCCCGCCTGCTGGCAGTAGAGTCCCGTCAGCAGCGAGGCCCGCGTGGCACCACAAACGGCGTTGTTGTAGAAACGCGTGAAACGCAGCCCATCCGCGGCGAGGGAATCGATGTGAGGGGTGTCGATTTCACCACCGTAACAACCGAGGTCCGACCAGCCCATGTCATCGACCATGATGAGAACGATGTTGGGGCGATCTGCCGCGTAGGCGTTGGAACAAAACAGAAGCATGAAGATGAGATATCGCATTGATGTATATCCTCTTTGTACGCTCACTTCGAATCTCTCTTGGTTACTTTGTCTGGTTTGATAGTCGCAGTCACGCTTTGATAGATAGCAGGGACACTCCGTGTGGCGTAGCGACGGACGGCACAGGGAGTGTGCCTGCGACTTTGGTTGCGCTGACGCGGTTCTGGTACGATGTACAATTGTAGCCGGCATGTATTTGGAATCCAAACGAGGTCGAACATGACTGTGAGAAGAATCTCCTCACTTAGCCTTATCGTCCTTGCACTGGTAACGCAGGCACTGGCCGAAGACTCGCCACCTTTGCAAGTCGGCGCTGCGAGCAAGGTGATAAACAACCGCATCGGGGGTTGGGTGCAGGGAGCTGGAGTGCCTCGGACTGCAACGAAACAACGCGACGATCTGGAAGCCAATGGACTTTACCTGTCCGACGGCGAGACGGAACTGTTGTTGGTCAGTTGCGATCTGGTCGGTTTGAACTCAGCGCACACGGCTGTCATACGCGAAGCAATGGGAGAGGCGACAGAGATTCCGCCGCGTCACATACTCATTACCTGCACGCACACGCACGGTGGCCCTTCGTTGTTGAAGACCAACTATCTCATGCCGATCGATCAGACTTACCTGGAACGACTGCAAAGCTGGCTCGTAGAGCTTGCTCAAGAGGCCGTTCGGTCAGCCAGGCCCGGCAAGATTGGCTGGGCGAAGGGAAAGGCGCAGATCGGCTTCAATCGCCGTCTATGCTGGGCCGATGGAACGCATACGATGCACGGAGATGCGTCGCGTGAGGACTTCGCCGGACTGGAAGGTCCTGACGATCCGCAGCATTTGGCCATCTTCGCCGCTGATACCAGCGGCAAGCTGATCGCAGTGTTGCACCACAACACAACGCACCCGACTATCTTTTACGCAGCCGGCATCTACTCGGCCGACTTTCCCGGCGAGGCTCGCAAGATTCTTCGCAAGGAACTGGGCGACATCCCCGTGCTGTACATGAACGGAGCCCAGGGCGATATCGCCATCGATGACATGCTTCACCGCCGCCAAGAATCTCGCGATGAAAAGCTCCAGCGAATTGCCAGCATGGTTGCAGGTGAGACACTGCGGTTGCATAAGAACGTTTCTTACCACGATCATCCCCCTCTCGCCCACACGCACGACGACCTGAAGGTCGAAGTCCGACTGCCCGCCCCTGACCGACTGGCTGAAGCCCGCAAGGTGCTCACTCGAATCGACGCGGGAGAGAACATACGTGGGATGCAGATGATCATGGCGTTCGGAGCGGTTCATCTGCAGGAGGTGTACGGCGCGAACCCAATCGATACGTTGCCCGTTCATACAGTGCGTATCGGAGACGTCGCGCTGGTGACACAACCCTGCGAACTGTACTGTCAGTTTGGTCTAGACATCAAGCGTCGCAGTCCCGCGCCGATCACAGCCGTCGTGGGTCTTGCTGACGGTTACGGCGGCTATTGCCCGACGATTTACGGCATCCTGGGCGGCGGCTATTCGGGTCAGCCGATCTACTGGACACGATTAGAATCGAACGCCGGCTACCGGATCGTAGAAAGTGCTGGACGCATGCTCAACCGCATCTGGCACAAGCAGCCAAAGAAATCCGCAGGCAGTGTTGAATGAGTCTGATCGCCGATCTAATGGGTCCTTTCGTATTGTCTCACTTGCCACTGTGTTTCTGGCCGTACGCAGGCAAAAATGCCGAAGCGGTAGGCACGAATCCCGATACTGCTCTTGGTCAGCCGCGCGTTGTGGGCTGGTCTCCCGACCGGCCCACGTCGGCGGAGCCTTTCAGGGTCGTATGGCCGTGGGTTTTAGACGGACGAATTCTGAAACTGCTCTCGATCAGCCGATCTTTGGCAGCTCAAAACCCTTGCGATGTTCGCGGCCAACGTATTGGTTAGCCTCCTTGTCATCGAACGTCTCCGTCCCGGAATCCAATCGCAACTTCTTGCCCGTCCTCCAGGAAATGTTGCCTGCATGGCACATCAGGGTGCTAACGTGCCCAGAATAGATCTCTTGGTTAAGCGAGTCGCGTTTGCGGCTGCGTACCGCGTCGAGGAAATTTCGGATGTGCGCTTGCTGCCCCACATCGCTGCTTCCCTGCTTGACCAGTTTGCCGGCGGCATCGTAGGCCTTCCACGACGTATTGGTCAGCAGCACCCAGCCGTTCTCGCCATAAATGGTTGCCCCTTCGCCGGCGCCGTGCAGTTTTGCCCGTGACCATAGACGCATTTCGTACTGTAGCACTTTGCCCGGATACTCATAGTTGATCAACATTGTATCAGGCCACTGTTGGTCATCGTCGAAGAAGAACTTGCCACCGGAACAGGAGATCGCCTCGGGCATATCGTCCAGACCCATGACATGACGGCAGTAGTCGATACGGTGTACGCCGTCATTGCCCAAATCGCCCGTGCCGTAGTCGAAGAGCCAGCGCCAGGCACTGCCGACAATTGAGCTGTTATATGGCCGTTCGGGCGCCGGCCCCTGCCAGATCTCGTAGTCGAGTCCAGTCGGTGGCTCGCCGTCC
The DNA here is from genome assembly GCA_002685655.1 of Planctomycetaceae bacterium. The sequence continues at coordinate 1,319 of NYXM01000084.1, read as the reverse complement.
TGTGGCAGATGCACGGCGCCGTTGCGACTGGTCTCCCAGGCCTTTCCATAGATCACTTTGCCAAGGGCGCCACTCTCTACGTATTCGATGGCCTCCTGGAGGAAAGGAGCGCTGCGAATCTGCGTGCCCATTTGCACCATACGGTCACGTTTGCGAGCGGCGGCCACCGCCGTCTTCCCTTCAAGGATGTTGTGGCTGGCCGGCTTCTCGACGTAAACGTCTTTGCCGGCTAAGCAACCCTCGATGGTGAGGAGGGCGTGCCAGTGATCCGGCGTAGCGACCATGAAAACGTCAATCGACTTGTCGTTGAGAAGGTCACGGTAGTCGTTGACCAGTGTGGGCGCGCGCCCCGTTTTCTGCTTCATCTCCGCGCCCCGCTGACGGCGGATCGGCTCTCTGACGTCGCAGATATGGGTGATTTCGCAATCCGGCTCGGCGGCGAAGCTGTGCATCACCGAGTTGCCGCGCCCGCGGACCCCGATGCAGGCGACGCTGATCTTGTCATTTGCGGCAAATGTTTTACCACTTGCTCCGGTGGCTAAGCCCAGGCCAATGCCAAGGGCAGCCGATTGTTGAATGAAGCCACGGCGGGTGCTACGCGACATGGGAAAGCCTCCTAGGTGATGGATGGGAATCTTCCCACGAAGATACTCTCAAAGGGCGGTAGGTCAATCCATGTAACCGTGTGCCTGTCGACCTAATTTCCAGCCATTTTCTCGGACTGCCAGCCGTCCAGCGCCCGGCAGACCGCGTAACTGATACACCCCGATTCCCTGCGACCGCACGGGGCACGGCTGAAAACGGACGTGTAGACTTCCTTGAAGCCGGAACGACTAGTGCCGGAAAGACTATGAATCAGGGTTGTCGAGCCTGATTGTCGTGGTTCGCTCCGCGAACCAAACGTGTTGATCGCAGCGATCAACGACTATCTCGTCAATCGACCATTCTTCTTCAACCCTAAAATCAATAATTGACACAACACTAGGCTACGCTCGAGTTTGTAATCACAGCCAACCTCAATTGCCGGGCTATACTTTCTTTTGAAAGGCGCCGGTCTTGGAAAGGCCCCAGTTCAGGAGCCGACAGATCTTTCGGACAACTGTAAGAGGCAGACGATGAACGGGAATCGCGAACCAGCGTTCTGGCCATGGTTGTCTACATTGGGTGTCTGCTGCGGGGTCGTCGGCTACTTCGTTGCTCAGGGGGACCATGTCACGGCGTTCGCCCTGATTGCCATCGTCTTGTTCGCTCTACGCGGCTATCGCAAGAAGGCAAGCCGCCTTGCGAGTTTGTTTTGCGGGTTGGCCGCTGCCGCACTG
>NYXM01000083.1 GCA_002685655.1 Planctomycetaceae bacterium | reverse complement strand
AATCTCAGCGTCGCATCGCCCTGTCGGAATAGAAAAGCGTAAACAAAACCCGAACGATCGCCCAGCTCAAGCAATACTAACTTTGGCGCAGCCTAGAGTACGCCTTGCTTCGGCATCAGGTAGTTCATCACGGTGAACACCCCTTTCTTCATTTCACCCGCATATTCAGTCCCCAGTATCACGAACTCGCCATGTTCGAAGTCCAAACAGACAGCAGTCTCGGATCCAATACCGTCGACGCTTGGATCTGCAGCCTCGCGACCCGCGTTGTAAATCGTGTAGTCGGGTTCGCCAAAGTTCTCCAATTCTGCCTGGTTCGGGCGAATCAGCATATTGTGCATGAACAGCGCGTGATAAGCGCTCTCGCAGACGACACGAATCTTCAGGCGACATTTCGGATCCCAGCCCGCAAACCCATCGAAGACGTACAGATGAGGGCGGTCATTCAGGTATTCGATGGCCCGTGCACGCATCGCCGCGAAGGATTCGGCCGACAACTTCACGTTGACGTCGCCCCACCACAGGTCGAACGTGCTATCGGGATGGTCGACGACCCGTTTGTCTCGAGGGCTGCGCCCGGTCTTTTCACCCGATCGAATGGCCAGCGCACCCAGGGACGTAATCGTCGCTTCGCCACTGGCAATCGCTTCTTCGTAAAGGCATGCGGGCGCCAGGTTTCGACGTACATCACCGGCGGTGATTCCATGCCCTTCCAAGCTTGGTCCTTGCTGCTTCGCCATCGCTGGATTCCTTCCTTGGATCCGATTCGCGTCCGTTCTGAACTCGCAATCGGTGGATTCTACTGCTTTGACGAAATCAGCCTATACCGATTGGCCAAAAGATTGTTCTCTGGCACACAAATCCGGATTGATTACTCTATCAGCTCGGCGGTCCTTGCAGCGACAGGTCATCTGCAGTGTCTTGCGCGGGTCCATCGACGGGATATTTCTTTTAAAGGTGTGCAGGTCGTTTCGGTGAAAGCTGGTGTCTACTTGCCGTCGACATGACGCCAGCAATACCACGACGCGATGCTGGCGTAGGGTCGCCAAGGCCGGGCAATCTCGGTGAATTCGTGCCTCGTCGGAAGATCGTCAAGGTCATACAGGTCGCGGACCGCGCCGCGCAAGCCTTGGTCGTCAACCGCCAAGATGTCCAGACGCCCCAGTGAAAAAATCAGCAGCATCTGCGCGGTCCATCGCCCGATTCCTTTGACCTTCGTCAGTTCGTCGATAACGGCATCGTCACTCATGCGGCAAAAGCGATCAAAGCGGACCTCGCCTGCCACGGTCTTGCCCGCCAAGTCCAAAATGTACGACGCCTTTTGTGGGGATAAGCCGACTGATCGGAGTTGATCGACGCTAAGCCTGACGAGCGAATCGGGGGCGATCTTTGCGGGTAGCAAGCTCGCTTCGAGCCGGCCGCGAATCGACCGCGCCGCGTGCACGGAGATTTGTTGCGAGATGATCGAACGCACCAACATGCCGAAGCGATCGCGTCGACGCGGCAGCGTGCAGCGTCCGATACGGTGGACCACTTTACGCAACACAGCATCACGTTTCGAAAGGTGTTTGATGGCCTGTTCGATTTGCGCCTGCCGAGACGTCATTCGGGGCTCTTTCCTGACGAGGCATCGTCTGGCTCCGCGTCCGTGGACTTCAGATCGATCCGAATCACATCGTCCGTCCGCCCCTCATCTTCGTTGCCTCCACCATCCGCTCGATCGCGTCCACAGGTGTAGATCAGATAGGCGTCCTTCTTGACAAGGTAGCGAATGGGCTGTCCGTCAAACGGATCCATCGGCACCGCCTCCAGAAATTCAGGAATCAACTCGTCCAGAGACTCGGGCAACCTTCCTTCGCGGCGGCGAAATCGTTCGATGGCAATTGCCGCGTCAATACAGCGATTCGAACCGTCACCTCGAGCTGCCGCGCTGGCGGCCGAGGCAACCGCAGGTAGTGTGAGTCCTGTCATGACGTAGCGTAAGCGACCCAATGGCGTGGAAATCTTCGCCCTCAACTTGTCATTGGCAATCTCCACGCCATCCAGTGCATCGGGGTATTCCAATTCCACGGCATCACGCAAATCAGTTTGGATCTCCAGATAGAAGGCGAGATCTTCGTTACTACCGCGAATAAAGCGATTGGTTGGGATGCCACTATCTGCGCCAAGCGCTGCCGCAGGGCTCTTGAAGGCTTCAGAGCCCATGACACGCTCGCCGACCAACGAATGCGCTAGCCCTGACTTGAAATCGTTTTGCCGAAAGACTTGTTGGAGCCGCACCAAGTCTTCATCAGAAAAATCGACGTGCGGCAAGAGTCGACCAGTCAAGTCAGCCGCGATTCCATTGATGGCGATACGGACTAATTGGGAGACGATGATCGGTTGATTCTCCAGGCCGTTACTGGTCTTCGCCACGGCGAGAATTGCCTCTGTCGTCCCTTTGGCATCACCTTGATGCGCTTTGACGTGCGCCTCGAGAGTGAGCATTCGGGCGCACGTGCGCATATTCTGAGCGTGAGGCAAGAGCATATGAAACCCCTGTTCGAATTCCAGCGGAAACCGCGCCGCCCCCCCCATCGCCGCCGCCTTGTGAAGCGCTTGCATACCGCCTTTGTACTCGGCCAGAAACTCTTCTACCGCCTGCTGCTCGGCCCACGGTTGGCCTGGTGGAGGAATCTCTAGCTCTGAATTGCCGACAATCGGCAGATCACGACAATCGGCCTCGAAAGAGCTGCCGGAGAATTCCTCCTGCGCTTGAATGTAGAGTAATGTGGCGTCCTCGACACCGGATTCAATCTGATAGAACTCGTCCAATTCCGTGGAATTGGTTGGCAAGCCCGCGTGTCGAATCCTGGCTAACTGCGCGTTCACCTGACCGGATGAGCGGAAACTCCATGCCATGAACGCCGCCACCGGCAGGAAGACACAAATCAGGAACATGGCGAGTATGCAGCCACACGGCACCCAATTGCGTTGTTTGGCGGGTGCGGGATGATTTTCTGTCATATCAACTGCCTCGATGGTGAGTTAAATAAGCGTTCGTAGAATTGCATTGTTCCTGGGGAGGCAATTCTTGGCAATTAACGCTCGCTTTGCAACCAGATGCGGGGGACGCCGGGCTGTCGAACTTGCCACCACCAGCGAGATACGAGATCCGTGACACGCGACCGCAGCGGCAACACGTGATTCATCGCGAAATCAGCGGAGAGCACCCACAACTCTGGATTTACAGCTTCGCCCAAACGCCCGAGTTTGACATTGCCGAATTGCCGAACAGCTTCGTGACGGGTACACTGCCACTTCGTGCGAAATTGTCGCCAGAGGAGTATTGGACGATTCCAGCAGGATTCAGGGAAGCCCGGAAAGTGAGCCGTCGATGGCCGATGCTGCCAAATTGAAGTTTGGGGACCAGGAACTTGACCTTCCGTTGATCGTCGGGTCGGAGAACGAACAGGCAATCGATATTTCGCGATTGCGGGCCGAGACCGGCTTGATCACGCTCGACGATGGATTTGTGAATACCGGTTCCACAACCAGCGACATCACCTATTTGGATGGTGAGCAGGGAATCCTTCGCTATCGAGGCTACTCGATTGAAGACCTTGCCCAGCACGATTTTGTCGAAGTCTCCTATTTGTTGATTCATGGCGAGTTGCCGACTGAACAGCAATTGCATGAATTCCGGATGTCGATTCGTCGCCACACGATGCTGCACGAGGACATGCGGTCGTTCTACAACGGTTTTCCTCGCGACGCACATCCGATGGCCATCTTATCTTCGGTCGTCGGTGGATTGTCCACGTTCTATCAAGACTCGTTGGACCCGATGGACGAAGAGCAGGCGATGGTTTGCATCCACCGTCTCTTTGCTAAGCTGCCTACAATCGCCGCATACAGTTACAAGAAATCGATTGGCCAGCCATTCATCTATCCACAAAACGATCTTACGTATTGCGAGAATTTCCTGCAGATGATGTTTGCGGTTCCCAGCGAACCGTACGAGATCGACGCCGATGCTGTGGCGGCATTGAACATGTTGCTAATCGTACACGCGGATCACGAGCAGAACTGCAGTACCAGCACGGTGCGAATGGTCGGTTCGGCGAACTCCAACCTGTTTGCATCGATTGCCGCCGGCATATGCGCGCTGTGGGGACCGTTGCACGGCGGTGCCAATGAAGCCTGCGTGAATATGCTCGAAAACATCATTGCCGACGGTGGCAACGTCAAGAAGTTTGTCGATATGGCGAAGGACAAGACGAGCGGTTTTCGCTTGATGGGCTTCGGACACCGGGTCTACAAGAACTACGACCCTCGCGCCAAGATCATCAAGACGGCCTGTGACAAGCTGTTGGCAAAAATGGATCTGGCGGATCCGTTGTTTGACGTCGCACAGCAGCTGGAAGAAGTGGCGTTGAGCGATCCGTACTTCGTCGAACGAAAGCTATATCCGAACGTCGATTTTTACTCGGGTGTTATCTATCGCGCGCTTGGCATTCCGCAGCAGATGTTCACGGTGTTATTTGCGATGGGACGCCTGCCTGGGTGGATTGCCCATTGGACCGAAATGCACCGTTCAGCGAGCAAACGCATTTGTCGGCCACGGCAGGTTTATACGGGCAACAATGTCCGCGAGTTTGTTGACATCAAAGACCGTTGACGGCGACCCACTCGAGGTCGTTTGCCGCTTCACGTTGGTCATTTTGGAAGTGACGCCGCGCACGAGTTGAGGGCACGAGTGTCCTCCGTCTGCTCCCCAACTGCGTGAGCGAAATTGCCGCAGTCGCGCAAGTCGGTGGAATCGTCATAACCTACCAAGCTCGGAACTCCTCCAAAACGCGCCCGTCTTCGCAGTCTCCGCGGTTCGCCTATAGCGGTTCTATGCAATGCGCCGATAGTACATTTTGACTATCAAGCGGCTGTTGCGCGCGATCGTAGTCGACGGAAACGACAAACGCGATCAAAGGAAAATAAGGATGGTGATTTCACCTGCCATACGGTGTCTCAAAACCGTTAGCCTCGGAATCGTGATTTCGGTTAGTGGATTGGCCGCATCCCCCGTGGCTGCGCAGTCGGTCAACTGGTCGAATGAGATTATTGAATTACAGCCTGCCAGGTCGGCCGGTGCGCGCCCCGTCGCGGTCGCTGTAACGCTCGACCCAGCAGGTCGACGACTGGCGATTGCCGGTGACGATCATGCGATCCGCGTTTGGCACCTTGCCGATCAACGAGTGATTCAGCGACTGGTCGGACATACAGACTGGGTGCGTTCGCTTTGTTTCTCGTCTGACGGAAGCCAACTCGCCTCGGCCGGCAACGATGGGCGAGTGCTACTCTGGAGCGACGAAACATCCCAACCGCTTCGGGAACTCATGCATGGCGACGGAGCACTCAGTGCGGTTGCCTTTCGACCCGGCACGTCGCAGTTGGCGTGCGTTGGATTCAACGAGCCGTTGCGGTTCTTCGACACGCGTACGGGCGAGCGGTTGCTCGAATTGCAGTGCCCGTGCAACGACATGCGCGCGATTGCCTTTTCGCCAACGGCAAATCTCATGGCCGGTGGTGGACGCAATGGCAAGATTCGAATTTGGGAGCCTGCGTCCGGCAAGATTCGAGGCGAAACGTCAGCACACCGCCTGCGGATCCGCGACCTGACATTCTCGCCAGATGGGAACTGGTTGGCGTCGTGCAGTGATGATAGACGCGTACGTATCGCATCAGTCAACGGCAGCGACGAGTTTATGTTCCCCCGTGGTACGGCCAAGGTGATGTCCGTGGCGTTCGTTGGACCAAATCGTCTGGCCACCGGTGGCAGCGACAATGTCATTCGGATCTGGGATCTCGATACGCGACAGGAAGTGGCGAAACTTTTTGGACACACGGGGTCGGTGATGGCGCTGGTCTACCGCGGTGAAACGTTGATCTCGGCGGGCTTCGATGCCACCGTGCGGATCTGGCGACTCCAAAATAGTGCTACCCGCGAAGTGCAGACTCCATCGGTTCGAATCGGAAGAACGGAAATCTTCGAGAATCGTTAGTCGCTCACAGCGTCAGGGTTGATTTTGATGAACGAAGAAGTGAAGAAGCTGCCAAACAGCGTTGAAGACAATCCACGCAATTGGCGAATTCCCAAACAACTTCGAAACAACACCGCCATTTGGCAGAGATAGTTTTCACACGGAGGTGAATCGTGGGGTTGCTGGCAAAGCTGTCGCGTCTGGCTAGGCGAGGTCGAAAAGTAGAACGATCATCGAAGCAGATTGTGAATCACGGTTCATTGCGCCGATGTTTCTTCGAGACGATGGAGCCGCGTCGTATGCTCGACGCCGATCCGCTGCAAATCGGAGCCACTTACTTTGAGGAAGACCTTGGGGGAGACCAGCATGGCGACACTTTCGAGATCACTTTTCAAGGCGGGGCGGCCAATACTGAATTGACGCGGCTGATCATTGATGGAGACCAAGGCACGCCGGGAATGGGCCAGGGCGACATGATCTTTGATACCGAACCGGGCGGTCTAGGCGCTGATGAGTCTCTGCCGTTTACACTGCTCGAGCTTACCAGCCAGGACCCGAGTGCCGGCGTGACAGCAACGGTTGCTGACGGTGGGCATCAGTTGGTCGTGGATCTGGTCGGCTTTCAGGCTGGCGACCATCTAGTGTTCAGTATTGACGTCGATGAAGTCGAGGGCTTTGATCCGCAGCAAACCAATTTGGAACTGGCAAATGACGAACTGGACCCGATCGCTTCGGGCGTCGAGTTCCAGGGATCGCTGTTGCGGGCCGAGTTTACAGCAGACCGCTATTTCGATGTCTCAGGCTCGGCGACGTTTCGTAATCGGTACGACGACGCCTTGGTGGCCAGTGGATTGGACCTGCCGGCGGACGACAGTGGCGGAAAACGCGATCGGTCTGATGGGGCCTTCGTCGAACTGCACCAACAGATAATGCCCGTGACGGTTTCTGGAACGGTTTACTTGGATCAAGATGTCGACTTGAATCAAGACGCCGGCGATCCCGGCATCGCCAATGTCGAGCTACAACTGTGGCAACAAGTTGGTGGTTCCTACGAGTCGACAGGCCTTACGACGCAAACTGACGCCAATGGCGATTACGAGTTTGGCTTGGAGCTGGATCTGAGACCTGGCGTCTACCAGGTTCGTGAAGTTCAGCCGAATGGACTGTTCAGCGTTGGCGCAGTTGCCGGTTCCGTGGATGGCAGACCGGTGGGTGTCGTCGGCGGAGACCCCGATGTGTTGACGAGCATCGCGATACCGTTGGGCGACCAACATGCGATCGACATGGACTTTGCCGAGGCCGGGCCGTCGTCAATCAGCGGTAACGTACACCTGTCTGACGACGACGGTAATTGCTTTGGCAACACGACAGACCAGGTGCCGCTGGCCGGCGTCGTCTTGCGCCTTCTGGACGCGCAGGGAAATCAGATTGAAGAAACGACAACGAACTCCGACGGCGATTACCTGTTCGATAATCTTCGCCCTGGCGTCTATTCAGTGGTGGAAGTGCAACCGGCTGGACTCCTCAACGGCGGTGAACATCTGGGGACGGTCGCCGGCAGCACGGTTGGTTTATCTGAACAAGACGCCTTTCGCCAGATCGGATTGGCATCGAATCAGGCGGGCATCAACTTTGATTTTTGCGAACACCAACCGGCGTCACTGGCTGGAAATGTATTTCATGACTTCAATGATGATGGCGTCCGCGATGCGGACGACGAGCCGATCGCCGATGTGTCGGTCGAACTTCGGAACGAGGCCGGTGCGGCGAGCGCCTTCGCACAGACGAAGAGCGACGGCAGCTACCAGTTTCAGAACTTGCTGGCGGGCACCTACACGGTTGTCGAAGTTCAGCCGTCCGGATGGACCGACGGACATGACATTGCCGGCACCGTTGCGGGCCAGCGCCGAGGTGTCGTTACAAACGATCGCATCGGCACAGTGGTTCTAAAACCGGGTGATGCCGGAATCGACTACGATTTCGGCGAGATTCAACTGTCCAGTATTTCTGGTCTCGTCCACACGGACCCCAATCGCAACTGCGTATTCGATGCCGATGATAGGCCGCTGGCCAACGTCAGCGTCGAGCTTCTGGATAGGGACGGCAAGATCCTGTCAACACAGCCGACCAGGAATGACGGTTCATACCAATTCGACGGCCTGCGGCCAGGAACTTATTCGGTACGCGAGATTCAGCCTCGAGGATACCTTGAAGGTGGACAACGCGTCGGCACAATCGACGGTGTGACGATCGGGTCGGAGGCTTTGAACCTGCTGAGTGGAATTGCGATGAGTTCCGGTCAGTCTGCCATCAATTTCAACTTCTGTGAGCACCTGCCGGCGTCGCTGGAAGGCTCGGTGTTTCACGATGCCAATGACAACGGCATACTCGAATCCGGCGAATCCCCGATTTCCAATGTTGTGATTGAGCTGCGAACGGGCGCCGGCACCTTGGTAGCCACCACGACGACCGGCAGCGACGGCAGCTACAAGTTCCAGAATCTGTTGAGCGGAACCTACTCGGTTGTGCAAACTCAACCCAACGGCTGGATAGACGGACAAGATTCGGCAGGCTCTGTCGCGGGTCAGACCCGCGGAGTCGCCACAAACGACCGGATTGGCAACGTTGTTCTACAACCGGGCGACATGGGCATCGACTACGATTTTGGCGAGATTCAATTGGCCAGTATCACTGGTTTTGTACACACTGATCCCAACCGCAACTGTCTGTTCGATGAAGGTGACTCGCCGCTGTCCAACGTCATCGTCGAGTTACTGGACGCCGATGGCAACGTGGTGGCAACGCGTAAGACGGCCGACGACGGTTCGTATCGGTTTGACGCTCTCCGCCCTGGTGTGTATTCGGTGCGGGAGATTCAGCCCGACGGGCTATTCCACGTTGGCCAGCGCGCCGGAAACCGAGGCGGTGACATTCGCGTTGATGACGTGATTGGCCAGATCATGATTCTCTCTGGCGACGAATTGGTCGGTTACACTTTTTGCGAAGCTCCCCCGTCGCAATTGTCTGGATATGTCTTCCAAGATGGCGACGCCATTGAAACCAAAGACGGAAAGCTCCTGGCGAACTTGGCCGAGCTGCGTGACGGGATTCGCACACCGGACGATACGCCCATCGCTGGTGTCGTCATTGAATTGCGCGACGGTCTGACGGGCGTTGTCATTGATGCCAGCGAAGCACTACCTGGCCTCTATGAGCCCGGACCGATCAGGGCGACGACCGACGCGAACGGCTTCTACGAATTCGCTGGATTGCGAGGTGGCAGCTACGCAGTCTACGAAATGCAACCCAGTGGATTCGCTGACGGGATCGACGTGGCCGGCACGACGACGGGAACCGCGTTTAATGTCGGTGGACCAGTCTTCGAGTTTATTATTTCGCAGCTGACTCAGGATCCCAAGAACGACGCGATT